>DASYPG010000349.1:0-7625 GCA_036006885.1 Burkholderiales bacterium
AACAAATCGGTCATAAACCGTTCATACAATGGCGCCTGCCCATGGCCGCAAACATCCTCGTGGTGGAAGACGAACCGGCGATCCAGGAGTTGATCGCTGTCAACCTGCAGCACGCCGGCCACCACGTCATGCGCGCGGGCGACGCCGAGGGTGCCCTCGGCATCGTGCGCAACGCGCTTCCGGACCTTCTGCTGATCGACTGGATGTTGCCCGGCATGTCGGGCGTGTCGCTCGCGCGACAGCTTCGCCAGGAGGAGCGTACGCGGCAGATCCCGATCATCATGCTGACCGCCCGCGGCGGCGAAGCCGACAAGATTGCCGGCCTGGAGGCGGGTGCCGACGACTACGTTACCAAGCCATTCTCGGTGCGCGAGCTGCTCGCGCGCATCAAGGCCGTCCTGCGCAGGCGCGCGCCTCAGATGACCGATGATCCGGTCGAGGTGTCCGGGCTACGTCTCGATCCTGGCACTCGGCGGGTGTTCGGCGGGCCGCGGCCGCTTGCGCTCGGTCCGAGCGAGTTCCGGCTGCTCCACTTCCTGATGACCCACGCCGAGCGGGTGCATTCCCGGACCCAGCTCCTCGATCAGGTCTGGGGCGACCATGTCTTCGTGGAGGAGCGCACGGTGGACGTGCACATCCGGCGCCTCAGGAAGGCGCTCGAGCCCTCGGGGCACGACCGCCTGATCGAGACGGTGCGCGGCTCCGGGTACCGCTTCTCCGCCAACCCGCCGTGAGCGTAGCAGTCATCGTATTGGCCGCGCTCGCGGTCGTGCTCGTCATCCGCGTCGCCTATCACCAGCTCCACCTGACCGCCCTGCGCGCGTGGCTGCGCCGGCCTCAGCTCGAGACGCTGCCGCGCGGCCGCGGCGTATGGGAAGAAGCGCTCGCCGAGCTGCACCGCTTTCTCAGGCGGCGCGACGCCGAGCAGGAAAGCCTCGACCAGTCGCTCGCTCGCTTCCGCGCCGCGGCGCGCGCGCTTCCCGACGGCGTCGTGATCCTCGACCGGGAGCACCGCATCGAATGGGCCAACCCGACCGCCGCGTACCACTTCGGCATCGACGCGCGCCGCGATCTGGGCCAACCGGTGGTCAACCTCATCCGCCAGCCGGATTTCGTCACCTATCTCGGGGGAGGCGATTTCAGCCAGCCGCTCGCGCTTCGCGCGCGCGACACGACGCTGTCGGTGCGCGTGATCGAGTTCGGCGAGGAGCAGAAGCTGCTCAATTCGCGCGACGTCACCGCCGAGGAGCGCATCGATACCATTCGGCGCGACTTCGTCGCCAACGTCTCGCACGAGCTCAAGAGCCCGGTGACGGTGCTCTCGGGCTTCATCGAGACCCTCTCCGACGAGTCGTTTCCGATCAGCCCGGCCCAGCGCGGCCGCTACCTCGGGATGATGGCCGAGCAGGCAAGGCGCATGCAGCGCCTGGTGGAGGATCTGCTTACGCTGTCGGCGCTGGAGTCGAACGCGGCGCCCGCCGACGAGGAGCCGATCGAGGTGCGTTCCTTCGTTGAGCGCCTCGCCGAGGAAGCGCGCGCGCTCTCCGGCGGGCGGCATCGCGTCGAGAGCAAGGTGGAAGGCGATGGCCGGCTCCTTGGAAGCGCCGCGGAGCTCCACAGCGCGTTGTCGAACCTCGTCTCGAACGCCGTGCGCTATACCCCGGACGGCGGCACGGTGCGCCTCGCCTGGCGCCTCATCGACGGCGGCGGCGTGTTCTCCGTCAGCGACTCGGGGATCGGCATCGAGGCGCGCCACATCCCGCGCCTCACCGAGCGCTTTTACCGCGTGGACAACGGGCGCTCGCGGGAGACCGGCGGCACCGGGCTCGGCCTCGCGATCGTCAAGCACGCGCTGACGCGCCACCAGGCGGTGCTCGACGTCGTGAGCGAACCCGGCCGCGGGTCGACTTTCAGCGCAGTGTTCCCGCCGGGGCGGGTCCTGCCGCCCGACGAAAAGAAGGAAGCGGCCTGATCAGGCCGCTTCGTAGGCGACGCGTTCGAAGTCGCTGCCGCGCTCGATGACCTCGGTCAGACGCACTTTGTAGGGCGTCTCGCCCACCACCTCGAGCACGCGCTTCGGCTTGAACCAGCCCGCGGGCAGCACCAGCGTGGCCGGCGACTTGACCGCCGGCACAGCGTCGAGGACGAGCGCCGAGGTGGGACGCTCGCTCTTGTCGTTCAACCCGGTGCCGCGCACCGATGTGGCGGCGGCGATGCCGGGCATCAGCTTGACTCCGGCGCGCAAGTCGCCGTTCACCGCGCCGATCAGCCAGCGCACCTGGCCGAGGATGAATCCGGACGCGTCGGGCGGGCGCACCGCAACGAGCTGGCCGTGCGCGTAGCGCTTGGCGCCGCCGCCCGAGGGTCGCACCAGGTGGAGCTCCGTGGCGCTGTCATCCAGGATCCTCCAGTCCTCGAGTGCGTAGCCGCGCGAGCTCGTGTACTGCTCGTTGTGCACGCTGCGGATGTGTCCCAGCGTTTCCAGCTCCTGGCGCTGCTGCTGGGTGAGCTCCCGCGCCTCGACCTGGCGGCGTTGCGAGCCGGCCGACATGTAGTGATGGATCGCTTCCATGTCGTTCGTGACCGCCGCCGTGAGGGTCGCAGCGCGCGCCGCGAGCGGTCGCTCGGGCCTTGCCTGGCACCATTGCCGGAACAGGTGCACCAAGGTCTGCTCGCAGGAAGGCTGGACGCAGTCCTCGCCTAGCGCGAGCTTGGCGGGCGACTCGCCCTTGCGCAGGAGGGCAACGCGGTTGCGCAGGCTCTTCGCCAGCTTGCTGGTATCGAGGTAGCGCGCCTCGGAGGGCAGAGGCGTGCTCGCCGCCACCCGCTCGGGGAGGCGTTCGCCGGCGAGATCGACGAGCAGCGGCGGCGCGCCGTCGGCCTCGGGCGCGGGTCTGCGGCCGACGTCGAGCTTCGACGCCCACCGCTCGAGGAGAAACGCGACGAAAGTCAGCTGGCGCTGGCCGAGCTCGTGCGGATTGGCGAGACCCATCAGCAAGGCGCGCGCGTAAGCGATCCGGGGCGACGAATCATGGATATCGCGGTTCAGGTAGTCCTTGACCGCCTCCTCCGCCGCGCCGAGCGTCTCGGCGATCGCATAGACCTCGTGCAGCGATCTCCAGTCCTGCGGCGGCACCTCGCGGTAGGCGCGGTAGTAATGGAACATCTTCAGCCCGGAGTAGGCGGCGAGGCGTTGCGCCAGCAGGGCCGCCTGGGAGCGCATGCCGGAATCGCCTTCGGCGGCCGCCTGCAGGCAGCGCAGGTAGCCCAGGCGCATCTGCTCCCAGAGTTCGATCGTGTCCTGGAAAGCGGCCGATTCGGCGTCGGCCATCGGGAGCGCGCGGTTCGTGAAGCGCTTTGCCCGCTCGACTTGCACGAAGCTCACCGGCTCGCGCAGCGCCTCGAGCACGCCGAGCCGGTTCGCCCCGGAGGTGGGGAAGCTGTTGAAGGCTTCGAGCTCGGTCAGCAGGTCCTGCTGGGCCACCCCGACGTTGGCGAGCGGAACGTTCTGCAGCCACGCCTTGCACGCTTGAGCGTCGACGAACTGGGGCGCGGCCTTGGGGTTGAGCTCCGGAAGTTTCACGTCGCTACGGAAGGGCTCGTTCGATCAGCCAGCATTGGCTTTTTTTATGAGTTGTTCACCACAATATAGTCCGGTTCCGCGCCTGTGTCATGGGAGAAGTGAGAACTTTTACCGCACCGGGTCACTGACACCGAAGACATCGCGATAGCTCGCGTAGAAGCTCGCGAACAGCGTCGGCAGCATGAGCACGAGGAAGGGAAAGACGAGCGACACCGCGGCCATCCTGAAGTCCACGGCGAACACGATGCGCAGCGCGAGCAGCAGCAGGCCCGGGACCACCACCATCATCAGCACCACGCTCGCCCCGTAGGCGAGGAACGCGCGCCAGTTGAGCATGCAGGCGACGAAGCTGAAAAACAGCGCGCGCGGCGCGCCGGTGGCATGCCAGGCGACGAGCGGCGGCGAGAACCAGAACATCATCGACACCGGCAGGTAGAGCAGCGCGAACACGGCCAGCGGGAAGACGAGCGCGTCGAGCTCGGCTTCGGCAGACGGGTCCCGCCCGCTCATGAGCTCCCGCAGCCCGCCCGCGCCATCGGCCGCGTTCGTGGCGGCGAAGATCAGCATCGAGCAGGCGAGATACACCATGCCCAGCGCAAGCTGCGCGCGGGGCTCCCTGCGCAAGCCTTCCGCCAGCATGGCGAGGCGGGGCGCTGCTCCCGCCGACGCCGCGCGCGCGGCGGCCATCATGCCGACGGTGAGCGGTGGCACCAGGATGAGGGCGACCATGATGCCGATCGCAGGAACCAGCGCAAGGACGTTGGTTCCCAGGAGGTATGCGCACGACAACGCAAGCCAGGCGAGCGGCGCCGGGCGGAAGAGCTGCCAACCTTCGCCGAGCCAGCGGGCGCCGCGCGATGCGCCGACGATGCGGGCTTGCACTTTCAATCCACCCTGCATTTTCAATCCACCCAAATTGGCGGGGCCGGAACCCTCAGCTCCAATATGTCGCGGAAGTGCTCCGGATCGTGCGCATGCACCAGCATGCCCGGGCGCGGCAGGTGGAAGTCGTACAGCCGCGACAGCCAGAAGCGCAGCGCCGCCGCGCGCAGCATCGCGGGCCAGGCGTCGCGCTCCAGCGGACTGAACGGCCGCACCGAGTGGCATGCCGCGAGCAGGGCTCTCGTGCGAGCCTCGTCGAGGCGACGATCGCCCTGCGGATCGGCGAGGCACCAGTCGTTCGCGCATACCGCCACGTCGTAGAGAAGGCAGTCGACCCCCGCGAAATAGAAATCGATCACGCCCGAGATGCGCCCTTTCTCGAACAGCGCGTTGTCGCGGAACAGGTCGGCGTGCACCGGGCCGCGCGGCAGATCCGGAAAACGATGCTGCGCCTGGAAACCGAGCTCGTCTTCCAGGAGACGGATTTCCTTTTCCTTGAGGAATGGCCGTACTTCCCGCGCGGCAAAGCGCCACCACCGCGGGCCGCGCGGATTCTCCAGGTACGCGGAATAGGAGCGCGCCGCGAGATGCATCCGTCCGAGAAGCGCGCCGAGCTCTGCGCATTCGGCGACGCCGGGACGCTCGAGCGAGCGCCCCGGCAGGCGCGTGACGAGGGCCGCGGGCTTGCCGTTCAGCGTGCGCAGGTACTGGTCGGCGAGATCTGCGATCGGCGCTGGGCACGGAATGCCGTGGCGCGCGAGATGCGCCATGAGGTTGATGTAGAACGGCAGCTCTTCGGCCGCCAGCCGCTCGAACAGCGTGAGGACGTAGCGGCCCTGCGTCGTGGTGACGAAATAGTTCGTGTTCTCGATTCCGGCCTTGATCGGCTCGCAGGAGACGAGCCTGCCGAGCGAATAGCCGTCGAGCCATGCGGCAAGCTCGGCTTCGGAGACTGGGGTGTAAACCGACAAGTTACTCGAATTCGAGAATGGGAAACATCGGCACGGCGAGACCCGTGTCGAGCGAGTCGCGCCGCATCCAGTTGCCGTTGCCAGAGGTGTCGATGAGGTAGTAAGGCTTGCCGCCGGGCGGCGTGACCTTGACCGCGACCACGCGTCCGTTCTGGCGGATCGGCTCGACCACGTCTTCTTTCTGCACCGGGATGGTCACGCGCGGCTCGTCGACCGACCCCTCTGGCATCGGCGGCGGCGGCGGCGGCTCGGGAAGCGGCTCGAGCCCGGGCGGGGGCTTCTGTGCGGCAGCCGCGCACGCGACGAGCACGAGCACGATTGCCAGGGAACGCCGCATTTGCGCCCGCATTTCAACCCATTTTACTAGAGGTTCAGCAGCACCTCGCGCTCCTGAGGCGAAGGCTCGAAGCCGCGCTTTTCGTAGAAAGCGAAGATCGCGTCGACCACTTCCTGCGGCTGGTTGCACACCTGCAGCAGATCGAGCTCGAGCAGATCGATCATGCCGTCGGCCGCGAGCCGCTCGCGCATCCATTCGAGCAGTCCGCGCCAGAAGGGCTCGTGCACGAGAATGATCGGCATCTGCCGCGTCTTGCCGGTCTGCACCAGCGTGAGCGCCTCGAACAGCTCGTCGAGCGTGCCGTAGCCGCCGGGCAGCACGATGTACGCCGTCGCCACCTTGGCGAACATCACCTTGCGGGTGAAGAAATGGCGGAAGCGCAGGCTGACGTTCTGGTAGCGGTTGCCGAACTGCTCTCGCGGCAGCTCGATGTTGAGGCCGACGGCGAGGCCGTTGCCCTCGAACGCGCCCTTGTTGGTCGCCTCCATCAACCCGGGTCCGCCGCCGCTCACCACCGAGAACCCGGCGTCGGACAGCAGCCGCGCCGTGTCCTCGGCGAGCTTCCAGTACGGCGTGCCGGGCTTCACGCGCGCGCTGCCGAACACCGAGACCGCGGGATGGATGCCGACGAGGCGCTCGGTCGCCTCGACCAACTCTGCCATAATGCCGAATACCCGCCAGGCTTCGCGTGCGGGAACCTCTTGGGCCATCTCGGCCAGCTTCGGTTGCTTGTCGGTTCTCATCGTGTCGGGAAATCCTGAAAAAACGCTGCTGCTGGTCGACGGCTCGTCCTACTTGTATCGCGCGTTCCACGCGCTGCCCGAGCTGCGCAGCTCGAAGGGTGAGCCGACCGGCGCCATCTACGGCGTGCTCAACATGCTGCGCAAGCTCGCGACCGATTATAAGGCGGCGGCCCGCGCCTGCGTGTTCGACGCCAAGGGAAAAACTTTCCGCGATCAGGTGTATTCCGAGTACAAGGCGAACCGCGCGCCGATGCCCGACGATCTGGCGGTGCAGGTCGAGCCGCTGCGCGAGGCGGTGGCTGCGCTCGGCTGGCCGGTGCTGGTGGTCGACGGCGTCGAGGCCGACGACGTCATCGCCACGCTCACCGACCAGGCGAAGCGCGCGGGCTGGCGCACCGTCATCTCCACGGGCGACAAGGACTTCGCCCAACTGGTCGACGAGCAGGTCATGCTCGTCAACACGATGTCGAACGAGAAGCTCGACACCGAGGGGGTGAAAAAGAAGTTCGGCGTGGCGCCGGAGAAGTTCCTCGACTACCTGACGCTGATCGGGGATGCGATCGACAACATCCCCGGCGTCGACAAGGTCGGCCCCAAGACGGCCTGCAAGTGGATCGAGCAATACGGCTCGCTCGAAGGCGTGCTCGAGCACGCGGGCGAGATCACCGGCCTCGCAGGCGAGAACCTGCGCAAGATGGGCGACTGGCTGCCGAAGGCGCGCCAGCTTCTCACGATCAAGCGCGACGTCGAGCTCCAGATGAGCCTGCGGGACCTCGCCGACGGCAAGCCCGACCTCGACAAGCAGCGCAAGCTGTACCGCCGCTTCGAGTTCAAGGGCTGGCTGAAAGAAGTGGAGAACGCCGTGGCCGCGCCGCCGCCGGAACCCGAGGCGCAGCCGCCCGCCAACCTCAAGAAGCGAAACCGCCGCGCCATCATGAGCGAGGACGAGCTGAAAGAGCTCATTCTCAAGATCGCAGCCGTCGACGTCGTCGCGCTGGATGCCCTGTGCGCCGGCGAAGAACCCATGACCGCGCAGCTCGTGGGCCTCGCCTTCGCCTTCGGCGATGAAGCGGTGTATCTGCCGCTCGCCCACGACTATCCAGGCAGTT
>DASYPG010000350.1:0-4896 GCA_036006885.1 Burkholderiales bacterium
CGCCGCGCCGCAGCGCAGCACGCGCCTTCCAGGCAAGCTGCTGATCGTCGAGCCGCGCGTCATCGGCGCGCGCGAACCAACGAAGCGCATTCTCGTGATGGACCCGCGCCCCTTCCAGCGCTACGCGTCCCCACAGGTAGCGCACATCCTCCTCGGGCAGCTCCTTCGCAAGCTCGCCTTCGAGCATTCCCGCGACCGCTTCGGGATCGTTGCGCGCTTGGCGCAGCGCCGCGAGCACCACGACTTCCTTGGTGGCACGCTTGTCCATGCTCCGCGGCAGCTTGGCGAGCAGGCGCTTTGGTTGCCGAGCGGCTTCGGCCAGCATCCGCTCGTCGGGGGCTTCGTCCTTCGGCAGGTAGCCGAGCGCGGTCTTGGACGCGGTGATCTGTCCCTCCTCGAAGAGCTCGCGCACGCGCAGCCACACGTCGGGCACCTGGATACGGTTGCGCTCCCACATGAGCGTCGCCAGCTTCTCGCAGCCTTCGGGCAGTTCGACGGGGTAGACCCACATCTCCTGCGCCTCGGCCAGCGCCGACTCGTCGCCGCGCGAAACGCGCGACAGCCAGGCATAGCAGCGGATCTCGATGTCGTCGCGGGCGTAGTCGGCCGACTCGCGGTCGAACTCCTTCCAGTCGCCCCGCTTGCCGAGCACCTTCAGCCAGTCGCCGCGCATGCGCTCGCCGACGTAGGTATTTCCGTAGCTGGAGAAAAACGCCTTCACCTCGGCGCTCTGGGCGTCTTCCAGCTTGAGCGACAGGCGCATGTATTCCACCCAGGGCGTGAGCACATGGCCCTCGATCTTCTGGGCGTGGCTCGCCAGCTTGAGCGGATTCCCCATGCGATACGCATCGAACACGCCCATGATGTGGAAGTCGGCATCCTTCGTGCTCGGGGCAGCAAAGGCCGCCGCCGGCAGAAGCATCGCCAGCAGTAGCCCGGGGAGTAACCTAAGTGAGCCCAACTTCTTGAAAATCATGGGTTAACCGAGCATAGCACAGCGATGGACGGCGACACGTTAAAAAGATGGCGGAAGGAACAGCGCGACCGGCTCATCCGCGAGCGCTCGGCGCTCGATTCGGTCACGCTTGAGCGGTGGCGGCATCGCATAGACGGGTTCCTGGAGCGCTCGTTCCCCGGCCTGGCGGGCCGCCGGGTGGCTTTTTGCTGGCCGATCCGCGCCGAATACGACGCGCGGCACCTGGCAAAAACGCTCCGCGAGCGCGGTTCGTTGACCGCGCTGCCGGTGGTCGTCGCCCCCAGGCAGCCGCTCGTCTTCCGTGAATGGCATCCCGGCGTCGAGCTCGCCAAGGGCGCGCTCGATATTCCCTACCCGGTCGGCTCGCGCGAGCTCGTGCCCGACGCGGTGCTGCTGCCGATGAACGGCTGGGACCCGCAGGGCTACCGCCTGGGATATGGCGCTGGCTTCTTCGACCGAACCCTTGCGAGCCTCGCCAAGCGGCCAGTGGTGATAGGCATCTCCTACGAGATCGCACGTCTCGACACCATCCACCCGCAGCCGTGGGACGTGCCGGTCGACTACGTGGTTACTGAGCGCAGCGTCTACCGGCGCGACCCGGAAGGCCTCGTCTACCTCGGCGAGCCCCAGGCCGGCGACGAGCCGAGCGTGCTCTCGTCTCCTGTGTGCTACGCCGGCGAGGTCAAGCGCAACGACTAGTTATCGCTTCACGGCGAGGGTCAAGCCGTCCCCGACCGGCACGAGCGCGATATCGACCCGGCGGTCCTTCGCCAAGCGCTGGTTGAACTCGCGCAGCGCCACGGTGCTTTCGCTGCGATCGGCGGGATCGATCACCGACCCGCCCCACAGCGTATTGTCGATCGCGACGACGCCGCCCTTGCGTAGGAGCGCCAGACAGCGCTCGTAATACTTCCAGTAGTTGGGCTTATCGGCGTCGATGAAGGCGAAATCGTAACGGCCTTTGATCTTAGCCAGCGTCTCGAGAGCCGGCGCGATGCGCAAGTCGATCTTCGCCGCGACGCCCGCCTTCTTCCAGTAGCGCCGGCCGATCGCGGTCCACTCCTCGCTCACATCGCAACAGACGATCCTGCCGTCCCTGGGAAGCACGAGCGCGACGCAAAGCGCGGAGTAGCCGGTGAACGTGCCGACCTCGATGCAGCGCTTCGCGCCCAGCATGCGCACCAGGACCTGGAGGAGCGCACCCTGATCTGGGCCGATCTGCATCCCGCCGTGCGGCAGCTTGCGCGTCTCGGCGCGCAGCTCGCGCTGCAGGCGAGTCTCCCTCGTTCCTGTCGCGACGATGTAGTCGTAGAGCGCAGCGGTAAGGTCCGGACCTCTCACAGCAGGAACAGCTTGTAGGCCGGATTGCCCGTTTCATCGGCATACGGGTAGCCGACCTTCCTGAGGAAAGTCCGGAACTGGCTCAACTCCGCTCGCGGCACCTGCATGCCGACGAGCACCCGGCCGTAGTCCGCGCCCTGGTTGCGGTAGTGGAAGAGGCTGATATTCCAGTCGCTGCGCATGCTTTCCAGGAAGCGCAGCAGCGCCCCGGGCCGCTCCGGAAATTCGAAACGGTAGAGCAGCTCGGGCGAGCGCGCATTTTTCACGAACGGCGCGCGCCCGCCCACCATGTGGCGCAGGTGCGTCTTCGCCATCTCGTTGTCGGAAAGGTCGAGCGTGCGCAGCCCCTGGCGGCGCAGGCTCCGCACGAGGCGCGCGTTCTCCTCGCGCGCGCGCACCTCGATGCCGACGAACACATGCGCCTCGTTGGAGTCGGCGATGCGATAGTTGAACTCGGTCACGTTGCGCCCGCCGAGCGCGGCGCAGAACTTGCGGAAGCTCCCCGGCCGCTCCGGGATGGTGACCGCGAGGATCGCCTCCCGGTGCTCGCCGAGCTCGGCCTCCTCGGCGATGAAGCGCAGTCGATCGAAGTTGGTGTTGGCGCCGGAAGCCACCGCGACGAGCGTCCGGTCCCGCGCGCCGTTGCGAGCGACCCAGGCTTTGGCGCCGGCGACCGCGAGCGCCCCGGCCGGCTCGAGCACCACGCGCGTGTCCTCGAACACGTCCTTGATCGCCGCGCACATCTCGTCGGTGTCGACGAGCACCATGTCGTCGACGAGCCGGCGGCAAATGCGGAAGGTTTCCCTTCCCACTTCCTTCACCGCCACACCGTCGGCGAACAGGCCCACCTGGTCGAGGCGCACGCGCTTGCCCTTTTTCAGCGAGCGCGTCATCGCATCGGCGTCGACCGGCTCGACCCCGATCACCTTCACCGACGGCCGCACGCGCTTCACGTAGCTCGCAATGCCGGAAATGAGGCCGCCGCCGCCCACCGGAACGAAGATCGCGTCGGGGTTGGGCTGCTGGCGCAGGATCTCCATGCCGATCGTGCCCTGCCCGGCGATCACCTCCGGATCGTCGTAGGGATGCACGAACACCAGGCCGCGCTTCCTCTTCAGCTCCATTGCCCGGGCGTAGGCGTCCGTGTACGAGTCGCCGTGCAGCACCACCTGCGCTCCGCGCGCCGCCACCGCGTCCACCTTGATCCGCGGCGTCGTCACCGGCATCACGATGACCGCGCGGCAGCCCAGTCGCTGTGCCGCGAGCGCAACGCCCTGCGCGTGATTTCCCGCGCTCGCCGCGATCACCCCGCGCTGCAGGCGCTTCGGCGGCAGCCCGACCATCTTGTTGTAGGCGCCGCGCAGCTTGAACGAGAATACCGGCTGCAGGTCCTCGCGCTTGATGAACAGGCGGTTGCGCAGGCGCTTGGAGAGCGACGCCGCGAGCTCGAGCGGCGACTCGATCGCCACGTCGTAGACGCGCGCCTTGAGCACCCGCTCCAGATAATCGTTCTTCACCATCGCCCCCGGGAGGCGGCGAATTTAGCATGGCGGAACTCCTCGGCCTCGCCGCGACCTGCTTTCTCGCCGCGACCCTCCTGCCTTTTCCCTCCGAAGCCGCGCTCCTCGCCTACCTGCACCTGCGGCCCGGACACGCCGCGCTCGCGGTCGCCGTCGCCACCGTGGCAAACACCGCCGGCGGCATGACGTCCTACCTCATCGGCCGCCTGATCCCGCAACGCCTACCCGATGCGCGCGCCCTCGGCTGGGTCCGCCGCCACGGCGCCCCCGCCACCTTCCTCGCCTTCCTTCCAATCATCGGCGATGCCCTCGTCCTCGCCGCCGGATGGCTCCGCATCCACTGGCTCGGCGCCCTCGCCTTCAGCGCCGCCGGCCGCCTCGCGCGCTATGCGGTAATCGCGCTGCTCTCCTAAGGCGCTGTCACATTTCTTCAAGCGGCAAATCAGCGCGTTGCGCCTCTTTGCACCGGATATCCTGGCCATGCACAAGACAAGTGATTGATTCATTTGTCCAGTCAGCGGACCTGGGCCAAGATATCCGGAAATGTTTCGGGATATACAACGTTAGGCAGCTTATGAAACGAGGCCGCGGCGGGGTTGAGTACGAAGATCTGGAGGTTGGCAGCGGTCCAACCGCCGACCGCGGATGCACCGTTGAGGTGGAGTACAGCCTTTTCCTGAACCGCGGCGACCGTGTGCAAGAGAAGAAGAAGTACTCATTTCGCGTCGGGGAGCGTCGAGTGATCGCCGGCCTCGAGTACGGCGTCGAGGGCATGCGGGCCGGTGGCAAGCGCCGGATAAGGGTGGGTCCGCATCTCGCTTATCGCGATGGCGGTGTTCCGGACACCATTCCTGCAAACGCCGTGCTCGAATTTCACGTTTCGCTGCTAAACGTTAGGTCCTCCAATGACCAAGCTGCCTAACAGCGTATATGGACTCCCGCCGAATGCCAAAGCGATCTCGAAGAAGGTTGGGTAACAAGGTCTGATTGCTTGCGTATATTCGGCCTGTGAGTTGGGGTTGGAAGCCCCGGGCCCTGATGGTGTTTCGCATGCCTGGT
>DASYPG010000351.1:0-2517 GCA_036006885.1 Burkholderiales bacterium
AGTTCGATCGCGTGGTGATCGAGACCACGGGTATGGCCGACCCCGGCCCGGTGGCGCAGACCTTCTTCACCGACGAGGAAATCGGCAATTACTACCTGCTCGATTCGATCATCACGCTGGTCGACGCCAAGCACGCCCCGAAGCAGCTCGACGAGTTTCACGAGGCCCAGGAGCAGGTGGGCTTTGCGGATCGCATCCTGCTGTCGAAGACCGACCTCACGGCTGAAGAAGAGACCCAGAAGTTGATTCAAAGGCTCAAGAGAATGAATCCGCGCGCGCCGATCAAGAAGGTGCACTTCGGCGACGCGCCGATCGCGGAGGTGCTCGACATCCGCGGCTTCAACCTGAACGCGATCCTGCAGCTCGACCCCGAGTTTCTCGTCGACAGCCAGCACCAGCACCACGACGAGGTCGAGTCGTTCGTGTTCCGCTCGGACAAGCCGTTCGACGGGAATAAGCTCGAGCAGTTTCTCTCCGGGATGATCCAGGTCTACGGCCCGGACCTCCTGCGCTACAAGGGCGTGCTGTGGATGAAGGGCAACCCGCGGCGCGTGGTGTTCCAGGGGGTGCACATGATGATGGGCGGCGACATGGGTAAGCCCTGGGCCAAGGGCGAGAAGAAGCGCTCGGTCATGGTGTTCATCGGCAAGAAGCTGCCGAAGGACATCTTCCTCGCCGGCATGGAGGAATGCCTGGCGAAATGAAGCTGCAAGGTTCCCAGGTATAGAATCCGCGGCCATGCTGCGCCGTCTCGCACGCTTCTTCCTCGCAGCGGCCTTCCTGGTCGCGCAGACGGCCGGCGTTGCGCACCAGGCGTGGCACGACGCGTCTCCGGTCCTAGCGCACGCGGATAAAGCCGCCGGCCAAGGCAAGGCGCCGCAAAAGAATCTCCTCTGCGATTTCCATACGGCGCTGAGCGCGGTTCTTGGCGCTATCGGCGGCGGCAGCCACGCAGCTGCGCCCGACGTCCAGTCCGCGATCGCATTTGCCCACGCCGATGCTTCGGCGCGCGGGCTCTCGGCTCCAACACCCCGCTCCCGGGCTCCTCCCGCGTTCCTCTAGGAACGTTTCGAGCGCGCCGCAAAGGCGCTTGTCGAACTTTCAGGGGAGCAGTCCATGTTTCGCAAGATGTGGTGCGCCGCGGCACTGGTTGCGGCGATGCCTCCCGCGCATGCGCAGGATCCGACGCGCGAGGAAGTGAAGATACTGCAGCAGCGCGTCGACGAGCTCGAGCGGCGCGTGCAGGAGGCGTCGGCCCCCAAGCAAAGCGAGAACGCGTTCAACCCCGCGGTGTCGGCGATCCTCAACGGGGTCTACTCGAACCTGTCGCAGGATCCGAACAGCTACCGCATCAACGGTTTCGTGCCGACCATGGGCGACGTGGCGCCGCCGCGGCGCGGCTTCAGCCTCGGCGAGTCCGAGCTCGGTATCGCGGCGAACGCCGACCATCTGTTCCGCGGCACGCTGATCGCTGCGATCCAGCCCGACGGCACCGGGGTCGAAGTCGAGGAGGCCACCATCCAGACGCTCGCGCTCTCGCACGGCTTCAGCGTCAAGGCGGGGCGGTTCTTCTCTGCCGTCGGCTACCAGAACCAGATCCACGCGCACGCCTGGGATTTCACCGACCAGCCGCTGGTGATGAAGGCGTTTCTCGGCGGCCAACTAAACGACGACGGCGTGCAAGTGAAGTGGGTCGCCCCCACCGAGCTGTACCTGGACCTCGGCGCGGAGTTCACACGCGGCCGCGCCTTTCCGGCGAGCGATCCGAACAAGAACGGCGCCGGCGCGGTCAACTGGTTCGCGCACCTGGGCGGCGACATCGGCGCGAGCCTGGCGTGGCAGACGGGGCTGTCCTACTACCTGACTTCGCCGAGAGATCGCGGGTACGAGGACCCGCAGAGCGGCGTCAGCAACAGCTTCACCGGCAGCAGCAAGCTCTGGGCCGCGAGCGGCGTGCTCAAGTGGTCCCCGGAGGGCAACTCGACCGTGACCAACCTGAAGCTGCAGGGCGAGTACTTCCAGCGCAAAGAAAGCGGCGACCTCACTTTCGATCCTGCCGGTGCGGCGCTCAGCGACGGTTACTCGAGCCGGCAATCGGGCTGGTACGCGCAAGGCGTCTACCAGTTCATGCCGCAGTGGCGCGTCGGCTACCGCTACGACCAGCTCGACTCGGGCACGACCAGCATCGGGCTGGTCGATTCCGGGGCGCTCACCGCTGCCGATTTTCCGGTCCTCGCCGGCTACGAGCCGAAGCGGCACACGGCGATGGTCGACTGGAGCCCGAGCGAGTTCAGCCGCGTGCGCCTGCAGCTCGCGCGCGACTATTCGCGCCCGGACCAGCCGGACAACCAGGTCTTCCTGCAGTACATCGTCAGCCTGGGCGCTCACGGCGCCCACACGTTCTAAGGAGCGGCTCATGAAATGGCTTCTCTTGCTTTTGGTTTTCGGCTTCGCTCCGGCGTCCGCGGCGATCAATGTCTTCGCCTGCGAGCCCGAATGGGCGTCGCTCGCCGAGGA
>DASYPG010000352.1:0-1623 GCA_036006885.1 Burkholderiales bacterium
TCTCGGTTCGATTCCGGACCGTAGGCGACATCAGCTGCACCTGTCCGGTCGAATCCACGGCCCTGGATTTTCAATCTGTGATTGAAGAAACCCTTGTGGCAAGGCTTACGGAGCGCGGCGCGACGCGGATGGACGACCAGACCTCAGAGGCGTCCATGGAGCGGCGCAAGAAGGAAGGCTATTTCTAGATGCATCCGCTCCGGTTCGCTACCGCGGGAAGCGTCGACGACGGCAAGAGCACGCTGATCGGGCGGCTGCTCTACGACGCGCGCGCGATCCACGAGGATCAGCTGGCTGCCGTGGAACGCGCCTCGCAGCGCCGCGGCGTCGACGGGCTGGACCTCTCGCTCATCACCGACGGCCTCGAGGCCGAGCGCGAGCAGGGCATCACCATCGACGTCGCCTACCGCTACTTCGCCACGCCGAGGCGCAAGTTCATCATCGCCGACTCCCCGGGGCACGAGCAGTACACGCGCAACATGGCCACCGGAGCGAGTAACGCGGACGCCATCGTGCTGCTGGTCGACGTGACCAAGGGCCTGCTCCCCCAGACGCGCCGGCACCTCGAGATCGCGCGCCTGCTCGGCATCCGGCAGGCGGTCGCGTTCATCAACAAGATGGACCTGGTCGGCTATTCGCAGGAGGCCTACCGGCAGCTGGACCTTGCCGGCCTCGAAGCGATTCCGGGATCGGCCTTGCGCGGCGACATGGTAGTGGAGCGCGGCGACGCGCTCGGCTGGTACACCGGGCCTACGCTGCTCGAGCGCCTGGAGAGCTTTCAGGCCGACGCCGAACAAGCCGCCTCCGGCCCGTTTCGCTTTCCGGTGCAGCTCGTGTCGCGGCCGCTCGCCGCCCAGCCGCGCGGCTACATGGGGCGCATCGAGTCCGGCTGCGTCCTGGCGGGCGCCCAGGTCCAGGTGTTTCCCTCGGGAAGGCGCACGGTGGTGCGCAAGATCCTGGCGCATGGCGCGGAGCGCGAAATTGCCGTCGCGGGCGACTCGGTGAGCCTCGTGCTGGCCGAAGACATCGACATCGGCCGCGGCGATCTGATCGCAGATGCTGCGCAGGCGCCGCGCGAGACCCGCGCCCTCGACGTCACGCTGGTATGGCTCGGCCACGAGCCGCTGCGCACAGGCGGACGCTACATCGTGCAGCAATCGGCGCGGCGCACGCTCGCCCGAGTGAGCGCCGACGCGCTGCAGCTGAACGACATCGGCCAGGCGCGGCTCGCGTTGCACGTGCCGCTCTTCGTCGATTCCTACGACCGCGTGCGCGCGACCGGAGCGCTGATCCTCATCGACGAAACGACCAACCAGACCGTGGCCGCCGGGCTCGTGCGGTGAGCGGCACCGTCTATCTCGTGGGTGCCGGGCCGGGCGCGGCCGACCTCCTCACGGTGCGCGCTGCCCGGTTGCTCGGCGAGGCCGAGGTGGTGTTCCACGACGCGCTCATCGCCGGGGAGGTGCTCCGGCTGGCCTCCAAGGCGAGAAAGGTTGCGGTGGGAAAGCGCTGCGGGCGGCACTCCACCGCGCAGCGCTTCATCAACAAGCGGCTCGCGGACGCGGCGCGGAGCCACCAGGTGGTGGTGCGCCTCAAGGGCGGCGACCCGATGCTGTTCGGTCG
>DASYPG010000353.1:0-9336 GCA_036006885.1 Burkholderiales bacterium
GCCTCGGCGAGATGGTCGATGGTCTCGTACGTCTCGGTCAGGCCGGGACTCTCCCAGCCGCGCGGCTTCTTCCCGGTGAACGACCTGATCGCCTCCACCGCCTTGAAGATCTCCTCCTTCTGATCCTCCAGATGGTGCATCGGCCGCTGGATGAAGCCGTGCCCCATGAATTCCCAGCCGGCCTCGAGCGCAGCCGTGGCGATGCGGGGATAGCTCGTGCACACCGAGCCGTTGATCGCCAGCGTCGCCTTCAATTTGTACTTCCCCAGTGCCTCGAGGAAACGCCAGAACCCCACGCGCATGCCGTACTCGTGCCAGGCCCAGTTCGGCAGGTCGGGCTGCAGCGGCTGCCCGTACGGAGGCGACAACACCGTGCGCGGCATGTTGCGCTCGATCGACCACTCCTCGACGTTGACGATCGTCCACACCGCGACGCGCGCGCCGTCGGGCAGCCTGAGCGGCGGCCGGTCGACGATCGCCGAGTAGGCGATCCGGTCCCTGGGAAGTTTCATGGTTCGAACGCGATCTTGTTCCGGCTGGATACCCGCCTCGCGCATAAGCTTGCCATAGTAGGGCAGGTCCGCGCATGGAGTAGACTCGCCAAACCCCAGGAGGAGCGTCTCATGATAGGAAAGATCCGGTTTGCCGCGGCGGCTGCGGCGATTGTATGCGCTGGCGCGGCGCCTGCGCAGACCGTCGGCTTCGCCACGCTGCCGCCGGGCTCGCTCAACCACACCACCGCCTCCGCGGTGGCCAAGGTGATGAAGGAAAAAGGCGGCATGAACATGCTGGTGCAGCCCACCGCGGGCGACAACGTGATCATCCCGATGGTCGCGCGCGGCGAGGCCGCCATGGGCATCGCCAACGCGCCCGAGATCGCGTTCGCCATGAAAGAAGGCAAGCAGACCGACGTGCGGCTGATCGGCACCGCGCACGCGCTGCGCACGGCGTTCTTCGTGCGCAAGGACGGCCCGCTCAGGACGATCGCAGACATGAAAGGCCGCCGGGTGGAGCTCGGCTATTCCGCAATGCGCACGATCGACGTCATTACCCGCGCCGTCCTCGCCACCGGCGGCCTCACCGAGCGCGACGTAAAGGCGGTGCTGGTGCCGAACGTGGTGCGTGGCGCGGACGACTTCGCCGCGGGCGCCTCCGACATGTTCTTCTTCGCCTTCGGCGGACCGAAGGTGCGCGAGATCGACGCCAGCATCCCGCTGCGCGTGCTGGAGATCAACGAGGCCGGCATGGCCGCGGCGCGCAAGATTACCCCCTACGGCTACCTCACCGAGGTCAGCCCGGGACCGATCTTCATCGGCGTCGAGAAGCCGATGAAGGTCTACAGCTTCGACAACGTGCTGCTCACGAGCGCGAAAGTTAGCGACGATGTCGTCTACAAGATCATCGACACGCTGGAGAAGAACCGGGCCGACCTCGCCGCGGTGCAGCCGGTGCTCAGGGAGTTTTCCGCCGCCGGCCTCTACAAGCAGTACGACATGCCCTACCACCCAGGCGCCCTGAAGTACTTCAAAGAGCACAGCCTCAAGCCGAAACCCCTGGAGTGAGCGCGCCGCAGCCGTCCAGGTCGGCCGCGCTCTGCACCGACGTCCTCCAGGCGCTGCTGCTGGTCTGCATCGTCGGCTGGGTGCTCGACCTGCCGCGGCGCCTTTTCGGCGTGTCGTTCTACACCGAGCAGCTCCTCGCCGTGTGCCTCGGCATCGCCCTCGCCCTGTCGTTCGTCGCACGCCGCGATCGCGCTCCGCACTGGGCCGAGTGGCTGGGCGCGGCGGCGTCGATAGGCATCTGTATTTACATCACGGTGCGCTATGAGCCGCTGAGCTACGAGCTCGCCATGCTGCCGGCCGAGGGCATCGTGGGCAGCCTGATCCTCATCCTGCTCGTGCTGGTGGCCACCGCCCGGACGGCGGGCGCCACGCTCGTGGCGATCATCCTCGTGCTCGGCGCCTGGGTGTTCATCGGGCCGCACCTGCCGGCCGATTTCCGCACGCTCTCGGTGTCGCCCCAGCGCCTGGCGGTGTACCTCGGGCTCGACGTGAACGGAATGATCGGCGCGATCCTCGCAGTCGCGGTGCTGATCGTCGTGCCTTTCACGCTCATGGGACAGGTGCTGAGCCGGACCGGCGGTTCCGACTACTTCGCCGACCTGGCGATGTCGGCGATGGGCACGTTCCGCGGCGGCGCGGCCAAGATCGCCGTGGTGGGCTCGGCGCTCTTCGGCATGATCTCCGGGGCGGCCGTCAGCAACGTCATGGCGGTGGGAATCGTCACCATTCCGCTCATGGCGCGCTCCGGCTTCACCCCGACGCGCGCGGCCGCGATCGAGTCGGTCGGCTCGACCGGAGGCCAGCTGATGCCGCCGGTGATGGGCGCCGCGGCGTTCATCATGGCGGAGTTCCTGCAGGTCAAGTACGCCGCCGTCGCCCTCGCCGCGGTGCTGCCCTCGCTGCTCTATTACGCGGCGCTCTTCATCCACGTCGACCTCGAGGCGGCGAAGCGGAGCATCGGCGCCGCGCAGGTCGAGTCGATGCCGCGCTTCGTCGACGTCCTCAGGTCGGGCTGGCATTTCCCGCTGCCGATCGCGTTCCTCATCGCCACGCTGGTGTGGCCGGAGAGCTTCGGCATCCCGATCGAGCGCGCCGCGGTGTACACCACGGCGATGATCGCGGCGCTGAGCCTCGCCTTCGGCTACCGCGGCAAGCGCATCAGCCTGCGCGAGCTCGGCCGCGCGGTGCTCGACACCGGCCTCGCCGCGCTCGACATCGTCCTGATCGGCGCCGCCGCCGGCGTGGTGGTGGGCGCGTTGAGCGTCTCGGGGATCTCGTTCGGGCTCACGCTCCAGCTCATCGCGCTCTCCGGAGACAATCTCTTCCTCCTGATGGTGCTCACCGCGGCGATCAGCATCGTGCTCGGCATGGGCATGCCCACCGTGAGCGTCTACGTGCTGACGGCGACGCTGCTCGCGCCTTCGCTCGTCAAGCTGGGCGTCACGCCGATGGCCGCGCACATGTTCGTCATGTACTTCGGCATGCTTTCGATGATCACGCCGCCGGTGGCGATCGCCGCGTACGCCGCGGCGAACATCGCGCGCGTGCCAGGCTGGCAGACCGGCTGGACGGCGGTGGCGGTCGGCTGGAGCGCATTTTTCATTCCGTTCCTGTTCGTGCTCGAGCCGGCGCTGCTGATGGAGGGCCCGGCGTGGCTCTCGGTGTGGCACCTCGCGCGCAACCTGCTCGGCATCTACGTCGGCACCGCGGCCGTGATCGGCTATGGGCTGCGACCGCTCGGTCAGGTTCAGAGGGCGCTGTTCGGCGCCGCGGCGCTCGCCATCCTCATTCCGCCGAACGCTTTCCCGGGGGCGCAGGTGCTCGACTGGATCGGCCTGGGCGGCGCGCTCGTCCTTCTCGGCTACGAGTTCGCCCGCCGGCGCCGCGGAGCTGGCTAAACTTCGATTTTCAGCGGGAGAGGCCCATGTTCGTCCGCAACGCCTGGTACGTCGCCGCCTGGGACCACGAGCTCAGCCGCAGCATGCTCCGCCGCATCATCCTGGAGGAACCGGTGGTCCTGTTCCGCACCACCGAGGGAAAGCCGGTCGCGCTGGAAGACCGCTGCTGCCACCGCCAGGCGCCGCTCTCCTTGGGCAAGCTCGTCGGCAACGTCGTCACCTGTCCCTACCACGGTCTCCAGTACGACACGACCGGCAGCTGTATCAAGGTTCCTTCGCAAGAAAAAATTCCTTCAAATGCCAGAATCAGGAGCTATCCCGTAGTCGAGAAAAACCACTGGGTCTGGATCTGGACCGGCGACCCGGCGAAGGCGGATCCAGCGCTGATCGAGGACTTCCACTGGATGGACGACCCCGCCTGGCGCTTTGGCGGCAGCTATCTCCACGTCGACGGCAATTACCTGCTGGTGGTCGAGAACCTGCTCGACACCACGCACCTGCCCTTCCTGCACCCCAACACGCTCGGCACGGATTCGTTTGCGCGCTCCGAGTTCGAAGTGACGCGCGAGGGCGACCGCATCACGGTGTCGCGCTACCTGATGGACGACCTGCCGGCGCCGTTCCACAAGCAGATGGGCGGTTTCCCCGACGGCATGAAGGTCGACCGCTGGCAGGTCACGCACTATGGGCCGCCGTCCTTCGTCAAGCTCGACGTCGGCTCGGCGCCGGTCGGGACGGCGGTGCGCCAGGGCGAGCGCGGCAAGGGCGTCAACATGTGGAACCTCAACGCGATCACGCCCGAGACCGGGAAGACCGCGCACTACTTCTTCGCCCAAGCCTACAACTTCAAGCTCGACGAGCGCTGGGTGGCGGACATGCTGCGCACCCAGGTGCACAACATCTTCCTCGAGGACATGGCGATCATCCGCGCGCAGCAGCAGAACATGGACCTCGGCCCAAGCCCGGTGCAGAACCTGGCGCAGGACAAGGCCTGGGTGGCGATGCGCCAGATCGTGCAGCGCCTGATCCAGGAGGAGCAGCAGCACGCCGAGGCGGCGTAAGGCGGCATGAGTATTGCTGCCCCTTGGGGCAAAGGAGCGCACCCATGGCACTACCCCTCTTCAGACTGGCCCTGATGGCCGGCGCCGGATACTTCTTCTACAACCGCTACCGCAACCGCGGCCGCTCGCAGACCAACGCAAGCGACGCGATGGACGACATCGAGCTCGGCTCCAATCCGCACCCGGAGGACGTGCTCGACGCCGGGGTGAAGGAAACCTTCCCGGCGAGCGACCCGGTGTCGGTCAGCGCCACCGGCGAGACCGCGTACGAGAAGAAAAAGCGCGGCGAGCTGAGCTGAGAATCGGGGTCAGACCCCCCGATTTTCCCCTTACGGCCGGCTGGCATCACAGCGGAGGGAGATCCGGGGATAGACTATTGCGCTCTGAACAACAATTGTCTTCCAGGGGAGCGTACATGCATCGATACCTACGGCTTTTCGTGTTGACCACCATGGCGCTCGGCGCGACCGCCTCCAACGCCCAGACGCCGCCGCCTGCCATCGAGGGACCGGTCTACGTCGCGACCTACGTCGAGCTTCTGCCGACCACGGTCAAGGACGGCAGTGCGCTCCTGAAGCAGTACCGCGACGCCACCCGCAAGGACGCCGGCAACCAGCGCGCGGAGGTCGTGCAGGAGACAAATCGCCCCACCCGCCTCGTCGTCCTGACGATCTGGGGAGACCAGAAGGCGTTCGAGGCGCACGGCAAGGCCGCGCACACCGCGCAGTTCCGCGACAAGCTCAAGGGCGTTCACGCCGCGCCATACGACGAACGGGTGCACAGCGGCATGGCCGTGGGCGCGAAGGATGCGCTGCGCGCGGGTTCCGTCGTAGTGGTGACGCACGTCGACGTTCCGCCGCCGTTCAAGGACACGACTGTGCCCATGCTGCAGCAGCTTGCCGAGGCGAGCCGTAAGGACGCCGGCAACCAGCGCTTCGAGGCGCAGCAGCAGGCCAACCGGCCGAACCACTTCACCGTCGTCGAGGCCTGGGCGGACCGGAAAACCTACGAAGGACACGTGCTCGCCGCGCACACACGGCAGTTCCGCGACAAGCTCGGGCCGATGAGCGGCGCGCTCTACGACGAGCGGCTTTTCACGGTAGTCGACTAAAGCGAGCGGACTTCGCGGCGGGCGCCTAGCGCAGCCGCTCGCCGAAGCGCTCGACCCGCGGCGCCCAGTTGCCCTTGATGTCCGCGGAAGCGAGGATCGCCACGGCACGGCCGATCAGGAGCTCGCGCGGGACGAGGCCGAAGTAACGCGAGTCCGCGCTGTCGTCGCGGTTGTCGCCGAGCATCAGGTAGCGTCCGGCCGGAAGGACGATCGGGCCGAAGCTGTCTTCCTCCGAGCCGTCGGGCAGGTGAAACCACTGCACTACGTGCTCGCCCGATCCGGTGATCTCGTTCAACCGCAGCGCATGCACCGTCATCCCGGGCGCGAGCTGCTCGTCGACCGTTCCGATCGGCGCGTACGCGGCGGGCTGCCCGTTCACCACCAGCACCTTGTTGCGCATCGCGACCGTGTCGCCCGGAACCGCGACCAGGCGCTTGATCAGCCGCACGCCGTCCCTCGGCGACGAGAACGTGACGATGTCGCCGCGCCGCGGCTCGCCGACGTGGGCGACGACGATGTCGGTCAGCGGCACTTTCAGGTCGAAGGCGAGGCGGTTGACC
Source organism: Burkholderiales bacterium (assembly GCA_036006885.1). Taxonomy (GTDB): domain Bacteria; phylum Pseudomonadota; class Gammaproteobacteria; order Burkholderiales; family SG8-39; genus SCGC-AG-212-J23. The sequence continues at coordinate 6,193 of DASYPG010000353.1, forward strand.
AGCACCACGTCGCCTTCGAGCAGCGTCGGCCGCATCGACCCCGACGGGATGGGGTTCCAGTCCGCGACCGCGGTCCGGAACAGGCCGAAGAGCAGGATGAAGACCAGGAAACCCCGGTTGTTTCGAATCCACCTAGGCATGTGCTAGAGACTCCGACCGGGCGATTTGGTTCTAGTGAAGCATCTTGAGATGCGGCATCACCTCGCGCGCGAAGAGGTCCATGTTCCTGCGCGTGAGGTCGGCTGGCAGCGTGCCGAACTGGCACATCACCAGCAGGTTGCCGAAGCGCATGTCCTTCCAGTGGCCCTCGAAGGCGTTGCGAACGGTGGCGGCGCTGCCGCAGACGAAGAGGCCGAGCGCGATCGCCTGCTCGATCGTCACGTCGCCGAACATCTGCGCCTTGGCCTTCATCACGTTCTTCAGCGATTCGCGCGAGGTGTAGCCCGGCGGCAGGAGCATCTCGAGCGGCATCTTCACGAACACGTTGCGGAAGGCCTCGAAATGCGGCTTCGCCTCGGCCTGCGCGTTATCATCGCTGTCCGAGACGTAGACCGGCACCGCCCATCCGAGCTGGCTGTCCCGTGCCTCGTAGCCGTAGCCCTTTGCGGTCGCCCGGTATTGCTTGAGATAGCGCTCGACCACTTTCACCGGGCTGAAGGTCTGCAGGTAGGGATAGCGCCGGTCGGGGTGCGAGGCCCAGTCGATGGTTTCCTTGCTGCCCTGCGAGGGAATCCAGATCGGCGGATGCGGCTTCTGGTAAGGCCGCGGCCAAAGGTTCACGTACCGGACGTTGTAGTGCTTGCCCTGGAACGAGAACGGCCCGGGCTCGGTCCAGGCGCGCACGATGAGGTCGTGCGCCTCGTGGAAGCGCTCGTGCGACACGGTCGGGTTCACGCCGAAGGTGTGGTACTCGGCGCCGATGCCGCGCACAAAGCCGCTTATGAGGCGTCCGCCGCTGATGACGTCGATCATCGCGTGCTCCTCGGCGACGCTCATCGGATGCTGGCGCAGCGGCAGCGCGCTGCCGAGGATCGCGATCTTCACCCTGGAGGTTCTTCTCGCGAGCGCCGAAGCCGTGACGATCGGCGAGGGCATCATGCCATACGCGGTCTGGTGATGCTCGTTCACCGAGACGGCATCGAAGCCGAGCGCCTCGGCGTATTCCAGCTCGTCGAGGTAGCGGTTGTAGAGCCGGTGGCCCTTCTCCGGGTCGAAGTGCCGGTTCGGCAGGTGCACCCAGACCGTGCCGTGCTTGCGCCCGGCGTCGAGGTCGAGCTCGGCGTAGGGCATCAGGTGGAACAGCACCAGGTTCATGCGGCTTCCTGCGCGAAGCGCAGCACGAGCTCGCAGAATTCTTGCGGCTTCTCCACGTGCGGGAGATGGCCCGCGTCCTTGATCACGTGAAGCTCCGCTCTGGGAAGCAGACGTTTCAATTCATTTGCAAAGGCGGACGGCAGGATGCGATCGGCTTCGCCCCACACCAGCTGCACCGGCACCTCGATGCGGTGCAGCCACTTGCCGAGGTGCGGATCGTGAAAACGCGGCTCCCAGGCGAGGCGCGCGGTGGTATGGCGGTTCTTGAGCGAGATCTCGACCGATTCCGGCGTGACCGGCTCGGCGAGCCGCGCCTGCGCGAGCTTCGGATCGTGGAACAGATGCCGTGCGAGGTCTTCCGGCGACATGAGGAAGGTGTCCGCCGGCTGCACTCCGGGCGCGCTGATTCCCGCCGGGCTCACCAGCACCAGCGCCTTGATTCGCGCGCTGTCGCGCACCGCCATTTCCAGCGCGATCCAGCCGCCGAGCGAGCTCCCGACCAGCACGACTTTTTCGAGCTCGAGGCGCTTCAGGAAATCCAGATAGAAGTAGGCAAGGTCGTGGATGTTGTCGAGCCACTCGGGCTCGTCGGACAGCCCGAACCCCGGGTGTTCCGGCACCAGCACCTCGAAGCGCTGCGCGAGCTTCTCCATGAACGGCTGGATCGCCGGCGCGCCGCTCGCGCCGTGCAGGAAGACGAGCGGCGCGCCCGCGCCGCCGCGCCGCAGGTTGATCTTGCAACCCTCGATCTCCACGAAGCTCTGCCGGAAGCTCACGTCCTGCGCCTCCTGCGGGTGACCCCGGACTCCTCGATCACGACCGGGATTTCGGCGAAGTTCATCGGCGCCATGACGTGGGCGCCCGCCACGCCCGGGATGTCGGCGAGCTCCTGCAGCACCTCGATGCAGATCCTGCGCCCTTCGCGCTTGGGATCGGCGGCCTTCTCCAGGCGCGACACCATCGCGTCGGGGATGATGGTGCCGAAGAGCTTCTCGCGCATCCATCGCGCCGAGCGCGCCGAGGGTATCGGCGCCACGCCGACCAGGATCGGCGCCTGGATGCCGGCCTCGAGGAGCCGCGCCGCGTACCTTCGCACCACGCCCGTGTCCATGCAGAACTGCGTCTGGACGAAGTCGGCGCCGGCGGCGAGCTTCGCGCGCAGGCCCTTGGGCTCCCAGCCCGGCGCCGGGTCGATCGGCGTGTCGGCGGCGCCGAGCAGGATGTCGAGCTTCCCGGCGATCTCGGTTCCCGACGGCAGCTTGCGCGTTCGGCGCATGCGGTCGGCCATCGCGAGCAGCCCCTTGCTGTCGAGGTCGAACACCGCCTTCGCCTCCGGCTGGTCGCCCGCCTTGGGATCGTCGCCGGCGAGCATCAGCATGTTGCGGATGCCGAGCGACTCGGCGCCGAGGATGTCGCCCTGCAGCGCGAGTCGGTTGCGGTCGCGGCAGGTCATCTGGACGATCGGCTCGATGCCGTTCTGGACCAAAAAGTGCGCCGCGGCGAGGCTGGAGAGATGCACCTTCGCGCCCGCGCCGTCGGTGACGTTGACCGCGGTGGCGACGCCCTTCAGCGGCAGCGCGCGGCTCAGGAACTCGGCCGGATCGGTCGACACCGGCGGGGTGATCTCGGCGGTGACCACGAAATCGCCGGCCTGCAGTCTCGCCTGGAGGTTGGTCGCCATCTATGATCCGGGTTTGCCCGAGCTGCCCGATCTTACTGTCTACCTGGAAAGCCTGGCGCCGCGGATTGCGAACCGCCGGCTGCTGCGCGTCGGTCCGCTGAATCCGTTCTTTCTGCGCACCGCCGTGCCGCCGCTCGCCAGCGTGGAGG
>DASYPG010000354.1:0-2579 GCA_036006885.1 Burkholderiales bacterium
TCGCCGAAGCGTCCCATCGGCAGGTGCACGAGCCGGCGTTGCTTCTTTTCCTCGGTGTTGAGGAAGCTCATCAGGAGCTCGGTCTTGAGCGGCCCGGGGCTCAGCGCGTTGACGCGGATGTTCTCGCGCGCGTGGATCACCGCGAGCTCGCGCGTCATCGCGAGCACCGCGCCCTTGCTCGCGGTATAGGCGATCTGCGGCGTGGCGGCGCCCATGCGGGCGACGAACGACGCGGTGTTGATCACCGAGCCGCCGCCCGCGCGGCGCAGCGCCGGGATGCCGTGCTTGCAGCCGAGAAACACCCCCTTGGCGTTCACGTCGAGCGTGAGGTCCCACACCGACTCGTCGGTGGCGATCGCGTCGTCGTCCTTGGCGTGCATGATGCCGGCGTTGTTGAACAGCACGTTCAGCCGGCCGAACTCGCGCTCGGCCGCGGCGACCATCTGCTCGCAGTCGCGCGCCTTGGATACATCAGCCCTGAACTGCGAAGCTCGGCCGCCTTGCTTCTTGACGAGCTGTACCGTTTCCTGTGCGGCCTGATCGTTGATGTCCACCGCCAGTACGGCCGCGCCTTCCTTTGCGAAGAGCAGCGCCGATTGCCGCCCGATGCCGCTGCCGGCGCCGGTGATCAGCGCCACTTTGTCCTTGAGCCTCATATGCCCTCTAGTAGAAAGACATCATCAGGGACAGACCGCGTTTTTTATCGGTGTTGGTCCGTGGCGGGAAAAACGTGGTCTGTCCCCTGTTTATCAGGGTGTGTTCAGATGCGCTCGAAGTATCTCCTGCGCTCCCAGTCGGTGACCGCCTTGTCGAAGGCGGCCGCTTCGCTGCGATAGAAGTGCGTGTAGTGGTCCACCACTTCGCTGCCGAACGCCCGCTTCGCGAATGCGCTCGCTTCGAAGGCATCCACCGCCTGCGAAAGGGTGAATGGCACGCGCGGCAGGTTTTTCGCCGCGTAGATGTCGCCGACGAAGCATTCGGGCGGCTCGATCTTGTGGGCGATGCCATCCAGGCCCGAGGCGAGCGACGCCGCGAGCGCGAGGTAGGCGTTGCAGTCGGCGCCGGGGATGCGGCACTCGATGCGCATGCTGGCCCCCTCGCCGATCACGCGGAAGCCCGCGGTCCGGTTGTCGTAGCTCCAGGCGAGCCGGGTCGGCGCCCAGGAAGCGTCCACGTAGCGCTTATAGGAGTTGATCGTCGGTGCGTAAAACACCATCACCTCGGGCACATGCGCGAGCCATCCGCCGAGAAAATGCCTGAAAACCTCGGATTCCTTGGCAAAAGCCGTCTTGCCGTCGCGCCAGAGGCTCAGGTGGATGTGGCAGCTCGAGCCCGCGCCGTCGGCAGCGAACTTGGCCATGAAGGTGACGCTCATGCCGGCGGCCTCGGCGAGCTCCTTCAGGCACTGCTTGAACACCACGGTGCGGTCGGCCATGTCGAGCGCCTCGGCATAGCGGATATTGAGCTCGTGCTGGCCGCGGCCCCATTCGCCCTTCGAGGTCTCGACCGGCACGCCGGAGAGCTTGAGATGGCGCCGCGCCGCGCCATGGAAACCCTCGGTCCGCGTGCCCTGCAGGATGTGGTAGTCCTCGAGGTACCAGCCGGCGGGCTCGAGATTGCGGAAGTCCTGCTGCGCCGCGTCGCGGTAGCTGGTGCGGAAAAGATAGTGCTCGAGCTCGGTCGCGGCGAACGCCGCGAAGCCCGCCTGCCGCGCCGCTTCGGCCTGGCGGCGCAGGATCGAGCGCGGCGCTACCGGCACGTAGTCGTGCGTCTTCTCGTTCTTGACGTCGCACACGACGAAGGCCGTTTTCTCGAGCCAGCTCGCCACGCGCAGGGTCGCCATGTCGGGCACCATGTGGACGTCGCCGTAGCCGAGCTCCCAGTTGGCGAAAGCGTAGCCCGGCACCGGCTCCATCTCCATGTCGACGGTGAGGAGATAGTCGCAGGCGTGGCCGCCCGACTTGGCGACCTCGTCCACGAACATCTCGGCGTCGAAGCGCTTGCCCACCAGCCGGCCGTAGTGGTCGGTGAAGCCCGCGACCACGGTCTCGATCTCGCCCGCGGCCACCATGGTGCGCAGCGCCTCGGGCGTGAGCATGCCTCTAGGTTTGTTCATCGTTGTTCGCTGAATGAATCCGAAAATCTAATGTCAAAATAGGTCCCTTGCTACCCCAGGATTTTCACCCCGTTCTGCGGCGCTGGTGGGAAAGCCGCTTCGAAGAGCCCACTCCAGCCCAGCTCGAAGGCTGGCGCGCCATCCGGCGCGGAGCCGATACCCTGATCGCGGCGCCTACCGGCTCCGGGAAGACGCTCGCCGCCTTCCTGACCGCGGTCGACGAGCTGTTCCGCGAAGGCGCGGAAAAAGGCGCTTTGCCGGACGAGGTGCGGGTGATCTACGTCTCGCCGCTCAAGGCGCTTTCGGCCGATATCCACAAGAACCTCGCCGAGCCACGCCGGGAGATCAGGGCGCTCGCCGAAAGCATGAATTTTGCTCCTGTAAAAATCACAGCCGCAGTGAGGAGCGGCGATACTCCCCAAAGCGAGCGCGCCGCGATGCTGCGCACGCCGCCGCACATCCT
>DASYPG010000355.1:0-19455 GCA_036006885.1 Burkholderiales bacterium
GAGCGAGGACATGCGCTAGACGGCCTGGCCGAGCTTGAAGATCGGCAGGTACATGGCGATCACCATGCCGCCGATGAGGGTGCCGAGCACCACCATGATCATCGGCTCCATCAGCGATGACAGCGCCGCCACGGCGTCGTCGACCTCCTGCTCGTAGAAGTCGGCCACCTTGCCGAGCATGGAGTCGAGCGCGCCGGTTTCCTCGCCGATCGAGACCATCTGCACCACCATTGAGGGGAACACTACCGAGTTCTGCATCGCCACCGTGAGCGAGGTGCCGGTGGAAACTTCCTGTTGGATCTGCTTGGTGGCGACCGCGTACACGTAGTTGCCGGCGGCGCCGCCGACCGAATCGAGCGCTTCCACCAGCGGCACGCCGGCTGCGAACATGGTCGACAGCGTGCGCGTCCAGCGCGCAATTGACGATTTCTTCACCAGGTCGCCGAAGAGCGGCAGCCGCAGCATCATCCGGTCCATGAAGATCTGCACCGCGAGCGAGCGCTTCCAGGACTCGAGGAAGCCGTAGATCGCGCCGCCGATCGCCGGGAAGATGACATACCAGTAGGCCACGAACCAGTCGGAGATCGCCATGACCAGGAGCGTGGGCGCGGGCAGGTCGGCGCCGAAGCTCGTGAACACCTGCTTGAACGCCGGGATCACGAAGATCATGATCACCGCGACGATGATGAAGGCGACCGCGATGATAGCGACGGGATAGAACAGCGCCGCCTTGATCTTCGACTTGATCGCGATGATCTTTTCCTTGTACGTGGCGAGGCGCTCGAGCAGACTCTCGAGTATCCCCGCCTGCTCGCCGGCCCCCACCAGGTTGCAGTAGAGGGCATCGAAGTGCAGCGGGTACTTGCGGAACGCGGTGGCGAGCGGCGAGCCGGTTTCGACTTCGAGCTTGATCTCGTTCAGGAGCTTGGCCACCGCGGGGTTAGACGCGCCCTTGCTCACGATCTCGAACGACTGGAGCAGCGGCACGCCCGCTTTCATCATCGTGGCGAGCTGGCGGGTGAAGAGCGCGATGTCCTTCTCGGTGACCTTGCCGCGCCGGCCGATGCGCTGCTTGCGGACCTTGGTGACGAGGATGCCCTGGCGGCGCAGGGTCGCGTTGACCACGGCCGTACCGCCGGCGCGCATCTCGCCCCGGATGACCTTGCCTGCCTTGTCCTTGCCCTCCCAGGAAAAAACGATTTCCTTGGGCCTCGCCGCCAATGCCGTTGCCATTACCGCTCCCTGGAGTCTCCTCAGCTCGGGCCGAGCATAGCGTCCCGGAAGGCTTTTGTGAAGCGTGAAAAGTCGCGTCTAAGCTTCTGACACCTCTGTATTTTCCACCGGGTCGGCGGGGCGGAAAATCCGCACAGTTTTGACCGTCCGGCCCTGCGCGTGAACAATTTCCATGGGCACGTTGCCGATTTTGATCGAGACGTCGGCCTCGGGGATGTCCTGCAAGTGCTCCAGGATCAGCCCGTTGAGCGTTTTCGGGCCGTCGGTCGGGAGCGCGAGCCCGAGCGACCGGTTCAGCTCCCGGACCGGGGTGGTGCCCTCCGCCGCCGCGGTGCCCCGCTCGTCCCAGGCGAGGGTTGCGCCGGCGGTGGGCAGCGAGGTGGTGAATTTGCCGATGATTTCCTCGAGGATGTCCTCGAGCGTGACCAGGCCCATGAGCTCGCCGTACTCGTCCACCACCAGCGCCATGCGCTCGCGGTTCTCCTGGAAGTACTGCAGCTGCGCGAGCACCGGCGTGCTCGCCGGCACGAAGTAGGGCTGCACCGCCAGCGACTCGAGCAGCGCCTGGTCGAGCACCCCGTCGCGCAGCGGCGCGAGCACGCGCCGCAGGTGCAGCACGCCGACCACCTCGCCGAGGGCGTCGCGAAACACCGGCAGCCGCTGGTGGTAGCTGGTGGCGAGCTGGTGGGCGATGGTTTCGATGTCGTCCTCGAGCTTGATCGACTCGATGCGCGCGCGCGGCACCATGATGTCCTGCACCGTCACCGCGCCGACGTCGAACAGGTTCAGCAGGATCGCGAGGTGCTTCTTCGGCATGAAGCTCGACGACTCGAGCACCAAGGTGCGGATCTCCTCGGTCGAGAGCTTGGGCACCTCGGCGCTCTCGCCGGTGCGGATGCGCAGCGTCCACAGCAGCGGCCGCACGAAGAGGTTCACGAACCAGGCCGCGGGATCGAGGATCCGCAGCGTCAGCTTGATCGGGTAGGAAAGGATCAGCGCGGTGCGCTCCGGGAACGTGGCGCCGATCACCTTCGGCGTGATCTCGGCGAAAACGATGATGAGGAACGAGATCGCCAGCGTGCCGATGGCGTAGGCGAGCTTGTCCTGGCCGAGGAAGCGCACCGCCACCAGGCTGGAAAGCGTGCTCGCCGCTGCGATTGCCAGGGTGTTGCCGATCAGGATGCCGCCGAGCAGGCGGTCGGTGCGCTTGAGCAGCTCTGCCACGCGCAGGGCGCTCGCGTCGCCGTGCGCGACCAGGTGCTTCAGGCGATAGCGGTTGAACGCCATCATCGCGGTCTCGGCGATCGAGAAGAACGCCGAGAGCACGAGCAGCACCCCGAGCGCGCCGATCATCCAGCGGGTGGAGAGGTCGTCCACTACGCGCGGTGCAGCAGCACTTCCAGCACGAAACGGCTGCCCACGTAGGCGAAGAGCAGCATCGTGAAGCCCGAGAGCGTCCAGCGCAGCGCGGTGCGGCCGCGCCAGCCGTAGCGCGCGCGTCCGGCGAGCAGCAGCCCGAAGATGAGCCAGGAGAGCACCGCGAACACCGTCTTGTGGTCCGCGCGCAGGGGGCGGCCGAAGAGCGTCTCGGAGAACACGATGCCGGTGATGAGCGTGAGGGTGAGGAACACGAACGCCGCGCCGATCACGCGAAACAGGAGCTGCTCGAGCGTGAGCAGCGGCGGCAATCCGGCGAAGAAGCCGCCCTTCTGATGGAGCCGCCGCTCCACCACCGCCATCAGCGTGGCGTGGAGCAGCGCGATGATGAAGAGGCTGTAGGCGATCATAGCGAGCGCGAGATGCAGCTTGAACGCGGTGGCGTGGGCGTGCGCGCCCGCGGAGGCGAGGCCTGGGAACAGCGCCGGCAGCGGCACCGCCACGGCGGCGAGCGGCAGCACGAGCGGCTGCATGCCCTCCACGTCGTAGAACAGGCTCTCGACCCAGTACAGCGCGACGCCGAGGAACATCATCACCGAGAGCGCCTGCGCGAAGCCGAAGCGCAGCTCGCGCGCGAAGATTCCGTCGTAGAGGAGCCAGCCGTGCAGCGCGAGGGGCGCGAGAATCGCCACGCGCTCCCAGGCGCGCAGGCCGCGCTTCGCCTCGGTGCCGCGCCAGCGCGTGTTCCAGAAGTGCCACGCCAAGCCCACGTACATGGCCGAGGCGATGCCGTGAATTACAATGTCGGGCACTTCCCCAGTTTATCACCCATGCTCGACAACCTGACCGCGCGGCTCACCAAGATCGTCAAGCAGATCCGCGGCGAGGCGCGCCTCACCGAATCGAACATCCAGGAGGCGCTGCGCGAAGTGCGCGTTGCGCTGCTCGAGGCCGACGTGGCGCTGCCGGTGGTGAAGCATTTCGTCGAAGCGGTGCGCGCCAAGGCGCTCGGCGCGGAAGTGGTCGGCAGCCTCACTCCGGGACAGGCGCTCGTCGGAGTGGTGCACCGAGAGCTGACCGCGCTCATGGGCGAGGCCGCGGTGGGGCTCGACCTTGCGACCCGGCCGCCGGCGGTGATCCTCATGGCCGGGCTGCAAGGCTCGGGCAAGACCACCACCACCGGCAAGCTGGCACGGCTCCTCGGCGAGCAAAAGAAGAAGGTGGCCGTGGTTTCGACCGACGTGTACCGTCCGGCGGCGATCGAGCAGCTGAAGACGGTTGCCGCCCAGGTGAACGCGCAGTTCGTTCTCTCGTCAGTGGGAGAAAAGCCCGTGGACATCGCGCGCCGGGCGCTCGACTACGCGCGCACCCATTACCAGGACGTGCTGCTCGTCGACACCGCGGGCCGCCTCGCGATCGACGAGGATATGATGCGCGAGATCGCCGAGCTGCACGCGGCGCTCGAGCCGGTGGAGACGCTTTTCGTGGTCGACGCGATGCAGGGCCAGGACGCGGTCAACGTCGCGCGCGCGTTCAACGAGCGCCTGCCCCTCACCGGCGTCATCCTCACCAAGCTCGACGGCGATGCGCGCGGCGGCGCGGCGCTCTCGGTGCGCCACGTCACCGGCAAGCCGGTCAAGTTCGCGGGCGTGGGCGAGAAGCTCTCGGGGCTGGAGCCGTTCCATCCCGAGCGCATGGCGGCGCGCATCCTCGGCATGGGGGACATCCTCTCGCTGGTGGAGGAGGCCCACGCGAAGGTCGACCTCGACGAAGCCAAAAAAATTGCGGACAAAGTCCGCAAGGGAAAATCGTTCGATCTTGAGGATTTCAAGTCGCAAATAGCGCAGATGAAGAAGATGGGCGGGGTCGCCTCGCTCATCGACAAGCTGCCGGCGCAGCTGGTGGGCCAGATCGACCCCGCGCAGCTCCAGGATGACAGGCAGTTCCGGCGCATCGAGGGCATCATCAACTCGATGACCCCGCAGGAGCGCTCGAAGCCCGAGCTCATCAAGGCCTCGCGCAAGCGGCGCATCGCCGCCGGCGCCGGGGTGCCGGTGCAGGCCGTGAACCAGCTGCTCGGCCAGTTCGAGCAAATGCAAAAAATGATGAAGATGATGCGGGGCGGCAACCTGCAGCGGATGATGCGCAACATGAAAGGGTTCCTCCCCGGCATGCGCTGAGGCGGGGAGAATCGGGGCATGGCCGCCACCGCCGCCCCCAGCCGCACGCTCGTCTGCAGCGTGCTGTTCATCGACATCGTCGGCTATTCGAAGAAGGGGGTCGGCGAGCAGGTCAAGCAGAAGCAGCACTTCAACGATCTCCTTTCGAGTGCGCTCGAGCAGGTGTCGGCGCGCGACCGCGTGGTCGTGGATACCGGCGACGGAGCGGCTGTCACGTTCCTGGGGGACCCCGAGGGCGCGCTGTTCGTCGGGCTGGCAGTCCTGGACAAGGTCGGCGAGATTCCGGTGCGCCTGGGCATCAACCTCGGCCCGGTCTCGCTCATGAAGGACATCAACGGCCTGGACAACGTGGTCGGCGACGGCATCAACGCGGCCGAGCGCGTGATGAGCTTCGCCGGGCAGGGACAGCTCCTCGTGTCGCGCTCGTTTTTCGAGGTGATGTCGCTGCTCTCCGCGGACTACGCCGCGCTTTTCAAGCAGGAGCGCTCGCGCCTCGACAAGCACAACCGTGCTCACGATCTGTACGCGGTCACCGACGCCGTGCGCGTCGGCCGGCGCGTCCAGGAAGCCCAGACGCGGCTGCGGCGCAGCCAGCGCCGCGCCGTCCCGGTGCCCGCGGACGACATGCCGGCTCAGGTGTTCGATGCGGGCACGCATTTCATCGTTTCCGCGCACAGCCAGGCCAGGATGCAGGAAGCGGTCAAGAAGCTCGCGGGCGAGGGCTGCCAGCTGCTCTCTCCCATGGCCCAAGTCGGCAGCAAATGGGTCGCGAGCGTGGGCAACCCGAGGCTCACCGTGCAGGCCAAGGTGGAGACCCTCGGCTACAAGCGCGTCATCACCGGTCCCACCGTCGAAGCGGTCCGCCTCAAGCTGCAGGACCTGCTCGAGCGCGGCGCGGTGCTGGTCCAGGACGCCGAGCTCGCCGACGGCATCTGGACCGCCGTCTGCGAGAAGACTTGAGTTGCTTTTAGGTTCTCAGTTGCCGCTGAACCAGTTGTAGCCCTTGTCTTCCCAGTACCCGCCGGGGTTGTCGTTCACCACGAAGATCTCGGTGATGTGCTTGGGGTTCTTGAAGCCGAGCTTGGTGGGAATGCGCAGCTTCATAGGGAAACCGTATTTCGGCGGCAGGATCTGGTCGGCGAAGCGGAACGTGAGCAGCGTCTGCGGGTGGAGCGCGGTCGCCATGTCGATGCTCGAGTAGTAGTCGTCCCCGCAGTTGAAGCCGACGTATTTCGCCGTGAGGTCGGCGCCCACGCGCTGCAGGAACTCGCTGAAGCGCACGCCGCTCCACTTGCCGATCGCGCTCCAGCCCTCGACGCAGATGTGGCGCGTCACCTGCGACACCTGCGGCAGCGCGTAGAGCTCGGGCAGCCGCCATGGCTTCTGCTCCTTGATGAGGCCGCCGAGCTGGAGCTTGTAATCGGTCTCATCAATGACCCGCACCTCGCTCTCAGGGTAGTAGCCGTTGAACGGAAAGGGCTGGGTGATCATGCTTTCCGGATATTCGGGGGCGAGCTTCTTCGGGTCGAACAGCCATGCCTGCGCACGGTCGTTCCACCTCGACATGCCTTCGAGCACCTCCTGCACGCGCTCGTCGCCCGTGAGCTCGCAGCCGGCGAGGAGCGACAGCGCCCCGATCGAAAGGCTCTGCTTCAGAAAGATTCGTCTCTCCACGTTCTCAAGCTTGGGGAAGCGATCCGAGAGGCGGCTGTTTTTCATGACGATCTCCTGAGTCGCCCGGTGATCATGGTGGGGAAGGTGCGCGGCACGAGCGCCACCATGGCGACGTGCACTACGACGATGAGGACGACGAGCGACATCGCGAAGAAGTGGAGCAAGCGCGCGCCCTCGTAGCCGCCCATCAGCGCGGCGAGCTCCTGCAGCTGGACCGGCTTCCAGATCGCCAGGCCGGAAAGAATCAGCACGACGAACCCGAAAATGAGAACCAGATACGCGGCGCGCTGAGCGGCGTTGTAGACGCTCAGGTCCTCGTGCGCCAGCCGGCCGCGCAGCGCCTGCGAGATGTCGCGCAGGACCGCTCGCGGCGAGATCGGCAGAAGCTTGCGGCGGAAGTGGCCGGAGACGATTCCGTACACGACGTAGACGAGCCCGTTCAGGGCGAGGAGCCACAGGGCGGCGAAGTGCCACTGCAGGGCGCCGGCGAGCCACCCGCCGAGCGTGAGCGCGTCCGGAAAAGTGAACGATTCGAAAAGCGGCGAGGCGTTGTAGATGCGCCAGCCGCTCGTCACCATCACCAGGACCGCCAAGACGTTGATCCAGTGGGTGATGCGCACTACCAGAGGGTGGACCTTTACCCAGTTCGCCATTTCGCAGGCCTCCGAGCCTTTAAGTATCGTCTTCGTCGCTCCCGCGCGCGAGTGCCTTACAAAAGCCCCCGCGGGACGTTGTCGCTCGGGCGAAAAGTCCCGTATAATCCGCGCCTTTTCGCAGACTAGAGCACGGCCCCGAAGTGCCTGGGGCTAACTTCAGAGGCATTTCCATGGTGGTGATTCGACTGCAGCGCGGCGGCGCGAACAAGCGCCCGTTCTATCACGTGGTGGTCGCCGATTCGCGGCGCGCGGCGTCGGGCAAGTTCATCGAGCGGCTGGGGTTCTACGATCCGAAGGCGCCGCAAGGCCGCGAGGCGCTGCGCGTCAATATGGAGCGGGTGAAGCACTGGACGGGGCAGGGCGCGCAACTCTCGCCGACGGCGAAGCGCCTCGTCAAGCAGTTTGCAAAGAAGGCCGCCTGACGAGCTGATACCGATGGGCCGCGTCGCCGGTTCGTATGGCGTGCGCGGGTGGGTGAAAGTGACGCCCGACGACGGCGCCGAGGAAGGCTTGACGGGCGCGAAGGTGTGGTGGATCGGCGCCGAGGCGTACGCCGTAAGCGGTGCAAGGGTTCACGGTGCAACGGTGGTGGGCAAGCTCGCGGGGTTGGAAAACCGCGAGCAGGCGCTGGCGCTGAAAGGCCGCACGGTGGCGGTGCGGCGCGATGCGCTGCCCGAGCCGGAACCGGGCAAGTACTACCTCTCGGACCTGGTTGGTCTCGAGGTGGTGAACCAGCAGGGCGCGAGCCTCGGCGTGGTGAAGCGGACGTACTCGAATGGCGCGCAAGACGTGATCGAGGTGGTGGGAGACAGGACGCGGCTGATTCCGTGGGTCGCCGCGGTGGTGAAGGAAGTGGACTTGCTGACGAAGCGGGTCGAAGTGGAATGGCAGTTGGACTGGTGAGGCGGGACTGGTGATCCGCTTCGACGTGGTGACGCTGTTCCCGGAGATGTTCGCCGCCGTGGCAGGCAGCGGAATCACGAGCCGGGCGCTGGATGCAGGGCTGTGGTCGCTGACGACTTGGAATCCGCGCGATTTCACGACCGATCACTACCGGACGGTCGACGACCGGCCGTACGGCGGCGGCCCGGGTATGGTGATGCTGGCCGAGCCCCTGGAGCGGGCGCTCGATGCGGTGGCGAAGAGCGGCGGATCAAGGCGCACGATTTACCTTTCGCCGCAGGGCAGGAAGCTCGATCACCGCAGGGTGATGGAGCTGGTGAAGGAGCCGGCGGTGACGTTGCTGTGCGGCCGTTACGAGGGCGTCGACGAGCGGTTGCTTGCGCGCCGCGCCGATGAGGAAGTCTCGATCGGCGATTTTGTGCTCTCGGGCGGAGAGATCGCGGCGATGGCGTTGATGGACGCGGTGGTCAGGCAGCTGCCGGGCGCGGTGGGCGACAGCGCCTCGGTCGTGGAAGAGTCGTTCGCCGACGGGCTGCTCGACTGCCCGCAGTACACGCGCCCCGAGAAGTGGCCGCAGAATGAGCGGGGCGCAACGGTGCCGGAGGTGCTGCTTTCCGGGCACCACCAGAACATCCGGCGCTGGCGGCTGAAGCAGGCGCTGGGGCGGACCTGGCTGAGAAGGCCGGATCTGCTGGAAGTACGCAGCCTGAGCGACGAGGAAAGATTGCTGCTGGAGGAATTCCGGCAAGAAAGCGGAGCGAAGTCATGAACCTGATCCAGACGATCGAGCAAGAAGAGATCAAGCGGCTGGCGAAAACCATCCCCGATTTCTCCCCCGGTGACACGGTGATCGTGAACGTCAACGTGGTCGAGGGCGAACGAAAGCGCGTGCAGGCGTTCGAGGGCATGGTGATCGCGAAGCGCAACCGCGGGCTCAATTCCTCCTTCGTGGTGCGCAAGATCTCCTCCGGCGAGGGCGTCGAGCGCACGTTCCAGACCTACTCGCCGCTCATCGCCTCGATCGAGCTCAAGCGCAAGGGCGACGTGAGGCGTGCGAAGCTCTACTACCTGCGCGGCCGCTCGGGCAAGTCGGCCCGCATCCGCGAGCGCACCGGCGGACAGGAAGCCGAGCCCGCAGCCGAGTAAAGAGGCATAAAATCGGGCCATGCGCAGGGAAGCCGCTGCCATCAGCCCGATTGTCGAGATCATCGGCGCGATCCGCGCCGGGGAGATCGTCATCCTGATCGACGACGAGGACCGCGAGAACGAGGGCGACCTCGTCTTTGCCGCCGAGTTCGTCAGCCCGGAAAAGATCAACTTCCTCGCGAAGCACGGCCGCGGCCTGGTGTGCATGCCGATCACGCAGGCGCACGCCCTGCGGCTCGGGCTGCGCCCGATGGTGGAGCACAACCGCTCGCGCCACGGCACCAACTTCACCACTTCGATCGAAGCCGCCGAGGGCATCGCCACCGGCATCTCGGCGCACGACCGCGCCCTCACCATCAAGGTCGCAGCCTCGGAGAGCGCCCGCCCCGACGACATCGTCCAGCCGGGCCACGTGTTCCCGCTGGTCGCGCAGCCCGGCGGCGTGCTGGTGCGCGCGGGCCATACCGAGGCCTGCTGCGACCTCGCGCGGCTCGCCGGCGTCACGCCGGCGGCGGTGCTGTGCGAGATCATGCGCGACGACGGTTCGATGGCGCGGCTGCCGGACCTCGTCGAGTTCGCCGCCGCGCACGGGCTCAGGATCGGCACCATCGCCGACCTCATCGAGTACCGCAGCCGCAACGAATCGCTGGTGCAGCGCGTCGCCGAGCGCGAGATCGTCACGCCCTGGGGCGCCTTCCGGCTGGTGTCGTACCGCGACCTCGTGCTGGGCTCGGTGCACCTCGCGCTCGTCCTGGGCACGCCCAGTCCGCAGGAAGAGACGCTGGTGCGCGTGCACGAGCCGCTCTCGGTCCTCGACCTCCTCGACGCCGGGCAGGGGACGCACAGCTGGGGCGTGGGCGAGGCGCTGGAGGCCATCCGGGGCGCAGGCTGCGGCGTCGCCGTGCTGCTCAACTGCACCCAGTCCACCGAAGCGCTCGAAGCGCAGCTAGCGGATCCCGCTGGCGAGCAGCGCGTCTCGCGCCCGGTCGATCTGCGCGTGTACGGCATCGGCGCGCAGATCCTGCGCGACCTCGGCGTGCGCCGCATGCGTCTCATGGCGGCGCCGCGCAAGATGCCGAGCATGGCCGGGTTCGGCCTGGAAGTGGTCGGCTACGTGAAAGGCGCCCCGGGCAAGGGGTAAGCCGGCATGCGCCTCGGCATCGTCGCCAGCCGCTTCAACGAAGCCATTGCGGCCGAGCTGCTCGAGCGCGCGCAGGGTGCGGCGCGCGAGCTAGGCGCGGAGTCCTCCGTCGTCAGCGTTCCAGGGGCGCTCGAGATTCCGCTCGCCTTGCAGTGGATGGCGCAGTCGGGTCACTTCGATGCGCTCGCCGCGGTGGGCGTGGTGATCCGCGGCGAGACCCATCACTTCGAGATCGTCGCCAATGAGTCGGCGCGCGGGCTGATGGACGTGGCGCTCGAATTCGGCCTGCCGGTCGCCAACGGCATCCTCACCACCGAGGACGAGCCGCAGGCGCTCGCGCGCCTCGACAAGGGCGCGGAAGCCGTGCGCGTGGCGGTGGAGATGTGGAAACTGAGGGCTCGCCTCAAGGGTACGGGGGCATGAAGACCGCTAGGCGCCAGGCGCGCGAGATCGCCCTGCAGGCGCTCTACGCGTGGCAGCTCTCAGGCGAGGACCCGCTCGCACAGGCGCGCACGCTGGAAGGCTTCGAGCGGACCGACGCGCGATTCGTCGAGAGCCTGTTGCGCGGTGTGCTCGGCCAGGCCGAGGCGCTGCGCGCGCTGATCGCGCCGCATCTCAGCCGCGAGTTCGGCAAGCTCTCGCCGGTCGAACGCGCGATCCTGTACATCGGCGCCTACGAACTCGCCTCGCATCCTGAGACGCCGTTCAAGGTCGTGCTCAACGAGGCCGTGGAGCTCGGCAAGAGCTTCGGCGCAACCGACGGCTATCGCTTCGTCAACGGCGTGCTGGAAAAAATCGCGGCGTCGACGCGTCCCGACGAGGTGGCGCGAAGCAGGACCAACGCCTGAACGAATTCGAAATCATCCGCCGGTTCTTCGACCGGCCGCCGAAGAAAACGCTTTTGGGAATCGGTGACGACTGCGCGCTCCTGCGGCCCGACGCAGGCCTCGAGCTCGCGGTGACCACCGACATGCTGATCGAAGGACGCCACTTCCTGGCCGGCGCGGACCCGCGCGCGCTCGGGCACAAGGCGCTCGCCGTCAACCTCTCGGACCTCGCCGCGATGGGCGCGGCGCCGCGCTGGGCCACGCTTGCCCTCGGCCTGCCCGCGGCCGACGAAGGCTGGCTCGCGGCGTTTGCCGCCGGGTTCTTCGCGCTGGCGGAGCGCCATGGCCTCGACCTCATCGGCGGCGACACCACCCGCAGTCCCCAGGTCACCATCGCGGTGACGGCGCTGGGCGAAGTGCCCTCGGGCGTGGCGATGTATCGCGCGACCGCGCGCGCCGACGACGATATCTGGGTCTCCGGCGAGCTCGGCTCGGCGGCGCTCGCGCTGACGCACCCCGAGATCGCCGCGGCCGCGGCGAGGCTCAACCAGCCCGAGCCGCGCGTGGAGCTCGGCGAGCGCCTGCGCGGCCTCGCGCGCGCCGCGATCGACGTATCGGACGGCCTGACGGGCGACCTGCAGCACATCCTCGAGCGCTCGCACGTGGGGGCGCTCGTGCACTACGCCGCCATTCCGCGGCTCGCCGTTTTCGCGGAATTGAACCAGCCGCACCTCGAGATGGACTGCGTGCTCTCGGGCGGGGACGACTACGAGCTCCTTTTCACCGCGCCGCGCGAGCGGCGGCGCGAGATCGACGCGCTTTCGCGCGAGCTCGGCGTGCCGCTCACGCGCATCGGCGCCATCCAGAGCGGGCAGCCGCGACTGGCGATCGTCGATGCCGCGGGCAATGCGATGGCGTTCCGCGGCGGCTTCGATCACTTCGCGCAGCGATGATGGTGCTCCGGCCCACGCCGGCGTTCGCCTACTCGCACCCCGCGCACATCATCGCCTTCGGCTTCGGCGCGGGGCTGGCCCGCTTTGCGCCCGGGACGTTCGGCACGCTGGCCGCGTGGCTCCCGGGATGGCTGCTCGCCGGCGCGCAGCCGGCGATCTTGCTTGCGCTCGTCGCGGCGCTGTTTCTCCTCGGGGTATGGGCCTGTGGCGTCACCGGGCGCCACCTCGGGGTGCACGACCACGGATCAATGGTGTGGGACGAGATCGTCGCGTTCCTCCTCGTGGCGGCGCTGCTTCCGCGCGACGTCGAATGGCAGGTGGCAGGCTTCGTGCTCTTCCGCGGCTTCGACATCGGCAAGCCGCCGCCGATCCGCTGGATCGAGCGGCGCTGGCAGGGCGGCTTCGGCGTGATGTTCGACGACCTGGTGGCGGCCGGCTATACGCTGCTTGTGCTCGCGCTCGTGAAGCGCTTTTTTTTCTGATGGATACCCTCGCCTGATGGATGAGCTGGCGAAACGGCTCGGCGAGCGCCTCAAGCGAGCGAACGAGACGCTCGCCACGGCCGAGTCGTGCACCGGCGGCTGGGCCGCGCAGGTGGTGACCTCGGTGGCGGGCTCGTCCGCCTGGTTCGAGCGGGGATTCGTCACCTATTCCAACGAGGCGAAGCAGGAGTTGCTCGGCGTGCGGGCGGAGACGCTGCGCGCGCACGGCGCCGTAAGCGAGCAGACCGCGCGCGAGATGGCGCGCGGTGCGCTCGAGCGTAGCAGGGCCACGGTCGCGGTCTCGATCACGGGCGTGGCGGGGCCGACGGGCGGGACGCCGGAAAAGCCCGTCGGCACGGTGTGCTTCGCCTGGGCGAGGGGCGGCGAGCTGCGCGCCGAAACGCGCCGGTTCGCCGGCGACCGCGAGAGCATCCGCCGGCAATCCGTGATCCTGGCGCTCGAAGGGGTCATGCGCGCGCTCGACGGAGGATAATGCGCTCCATGGCCTCCATCCGCCCGGCGGCCGTCGCCGGAATGTTCTACCCGGGCGAGCCGCGCGCCCTCGCGGCCGAAGTCGCGCGCTTCCTCGGCACCGGCGAGGAGCTCGCGCCGCGCCTCGCTTTTCCCAAGGCGCTGGTGGTGCCGCACGCGGGCTATGTCTATTCGGGTGCGATCGCGGCGCGCGCTTATCAGGAGCTCGCCGCCGCGCGCGGCATCGTAGGCCGGGTCGTGCTCATCGGGCCGGCCCATCGCGTGCCGGTGCGCGGGCTTGCCGCGCCGGGCGTCGACGCCTTCGAGACGCCGCTCGGCACCGTTGCCCTCGACCGCGCGGCGCTGCGCTTGCTGGGCGACCTGCCGCAAATCGTGAAAAGCGATCCGGCGCACGCGATGGAGCATTCGCTCGAGGTGCAGCTGCCGTTCCTGCAGACGGTGCTGGGCGAGTTCACCCTGGTGCCGCTCGCCGCAGGCATGGCGAGCGTCGCTGAAGTCGCCGAGGTGCTCGAGCGCCTTTGGGGCGGCCCCGAGACGCTCATCGTGATCTCGACCGATCTCTCGCACTACCACGCCTACAGCGAGGCGCGGCGCATCGACTCGGCAACGCTCGCCCGCATCGCTGCGCGTTCGACCGATATCGACCACGACGAAGCCTGCGGCGCCACGCCGCTGAACGGCCTGCTCTCGTGCGCGAAGAAGCGCGATATCCCGGTGCGGCTGCTGGCGGTGTGCAATTCGGGCGACACCGCGGGCGGCAAGGACAGCGTGGTCGGCTACTCGTCGTTCGCGCTCTACGAGCAGTCGGACGCTCAGGCGGGCGCGATGCTCCTGGCCATTGCCTGTGCCGCAATCGAAGAACGGCTGTTTAACAAGACGGCCGCGACGCTCGACGCGCCGTGGCTCCGCCAGCCCGGCGCCACCTTCGTGACGCTGCTGAAAAATGGCGAGCTGCGAGGCTGCATCGGCAGCCTCGAGGCCGCGAAGCCCCTGGGGGAGGACGTGGCCGAGAATGCGCTCGGCGCGGCGTTTCGCGACCCGCGGTTCCCGGAATTGAGCGCCGCGGAGTGGCCGCAATGCCAGGTCGAGGTCTCACTGCTTTCAGCACCCAGGCCGATTCGGTTCACGGACGAACCGGATCTGCTGCGCCAGATCCGCGCCGGCGAGGACGGCCTGATCCTCGAAGCCGAGGGACGCAGGGCGACCTTTCTCCCGCAGGTCTGGCAAGGTGTTCCGGACAAGCGCGCGTTTCTCGGTGAGCTGCTGCGCAAGGCCGGGCTGCCCGCCGACACGCGCTTGGGGGTCTGCAAAATCTCGCGCTACAGGGTGATGAAGTTCAATGGAAGGTAAGTGGTGGCATAGGCTCGACGACGGCCGCATCCAATGCGACCTGTGCCCGCGCGACTGCCGCCTGCACGAGGGCCAGCGCGGCCTGTGCTTCGTGCGCAAGATGGAAAACGGCCGCATGGTGCTCACGACGTACGGCCGCTCGTCGGGGTTCTGCGTCGACCCGGTGGAGAAAAAGCCGCTCAACCATTTCTACCCGGGCACGAGCATCCTCTCGTTCGGCACCGCAGGCTGCAACCTCGCCTGCAAGTTCTGCCAGAACTGGGACATCTCGAAATCGCGCGAGATGGACCGGCTGCAGGACGCAGCGAGCCCCTCGGCGATCGCCGACGCGGCGTTGCGCCTGGGCTGCAAGTCGGTGGCGTTTACCTACAACGACCCGGTGATTTTTGCCGAGTACGCAATGGACATCGCCGATGCCTGCCGTGCGAAGGGCGTGCAGACCGTCGCGGTCACCGCCGGCTATATCCACGCCGAGCCGCGGCGCGCGTTCTACGGGAACATGGACGCGGCGAACGTCGACCTCAAGGGCTTCACCGACGAGTTCTATTTCAAGATCTGCGGCGGGCGTCTGCAGCCGGTCCTCGACACGCTGGAGTATCTCGTCAACGAGACCGCCGTCTGGACCGAGATCACGACGCTTCTCATCCCGGGCAAGAACGATTCGAACGAGGAGCTCGAGGCCGAGTGCAAATGGGTGCGCGAGCACCTCGGCCCCGACGTGCCGCTGCACTTCACCGCCTTCCATCCCGACTGGAAGATGACCGACGTCGCGGCTACGCCGCCCGCGACGCTCACGCGGGCGCGCGAGATCGCGCTGCGCGCCGGGCTGAACTACGTGTACACCGGCAACGTGCACGATGAGAGCGGCGGCTCGACCTATTGTCCGTCGTGCCGCAAGGCGCTGATCCGGCGCGACTGGTACGACATCCGCGGCTACCACGTCACCGACGCGGGCGCCTGCGGTCACTGCGGCGCGCGCATCCCAGGCCGGTTCCAGAAGTTTGCCAAGCCGTTCGGCCCGCGCCGCATCCCGGTTCGCCTGCAACAGGAAAAAGCGCTTTTCTGAAAGCCGGATCGAAGAGCTGGCTTGCTGCGCTGTGCACGAGCCGGGTCCTCGCCGCGACCTGGTTCGTCGCCTATTCCGCCGTGCTGCCGCTGACCCGGGCCGACTGGGGGCTTTCGGCCAAGGAGGCTGGCCTCATCCAGTCCGGATTCCACCTGGGCTATCTCACCTCGCTCTTCATCGTCGGGTTCGTCGCCGATCACTACGGCGCGAGGCGGGCCTACATCACCACCGGCGTCGCCGCCTGCGCCAGTCCGTGGGCCTTTGTCCTCTTCGCCGACGGGTTCTGGTCGGCGTTCTGGCTGCACGCGCTCAGCGGGCTTTGCCAGGGCGGAACGTATACGCCGGCGCTCGCGCTCATCAACGACAACGTCGAGCGCACCCAACGCGGCCGCGCCATGGGATTTCTCATCGCCGGCTCGAGCGCCGGCTACGCCATCTGCCTCGGCATCGCCGGGCTTGCGCTGCAGTTCACCGGCTGGCGCGGCGCGCTCGCGGTCGTGGCCTGCCTGCCGCTCGTGTCCTGGATCGCCGGGGTGCTCGTCCTGAGAGAGACCCCCAATGTCGTGCATGCGCGCCCGGCCGGCGAGTCGCTTCTCGCCGCGCTGCCGGCGGTGTGGTCGAACCGCAAGGGCATGCTCTCGATCTGGGGCTACACCTTCCACAACTGGGAGCTGCTCGGTATCTGGGCCTGGTTGCCTGCTTTCCTGACCGCGGCGCTCCTGCTCCATGGAAATTCCTCCGAGAATGCCGCCACGCTCGCTCTCACCTTTTCTGCATTCACGTATGTGGCCAACATCGCCGGCTCGATCCTCGGCGGCACCATGGCGGACCGCTGGGGCCGCACCCAGACCATTCTCCTATGGTCGTGCGTGAGCCTCACGCTCTCGTTCTCCATCGGCTGGCTGATGGCGCTGCCGGTCGCGCTGCTTGTGACGCTCGCCTGCGTCTACAACCTCGCCGGCATCGCCGATTCATCGACCCACTCGACGGTGCTCGCGGAGAGCGTGCCCCCGCACTACCTC
This sequence comes from Burkholderiales bacterium, assembly GCA_036006885.1. Classification (GTDB taxonomy): domain Bacteria; phylum Pseudomonadota; class Gammaproteobacteria; order Burkholderiales; family SG8-39; genus SCGC-AG-212-J23. The sequence continues at coordinate 16,503 of DASYPG010000355.1, forward strand.
GGCGTGGCGTATGCCGTTCGCTCGGTGGTCGGCTTCGGCGCCGGCGTCGTGAGCCCGTTCGTGTTCGGCTGGGCGCTCGACCTCGCCGGCGGCGGCAAAGCGTCCGCCGATGCATTCGCCTGGGGCATCGCGTGGGCGACCTTGGGACTGGGAGCGCTGGCGGGTCCAGTGGCCACGTGGAAGCTGCACCGCATTCGATGAGACCCTACTCCGAGGCCTGCGAACGCAACCGCGCGCCGATCCTGGCCGTCCTGAAGCGCGTCTTCAGGGACTCGAGGGTGGTGCTCGAGATCGGATCGGGCACGGGCCAGCATGCCGCGTATTTCGCCGCCGAGCTGGCGCACCTGAGGTGGCAGGCGAGCGATGTGGCGGAGCATCTTGCCGGCATCCGCCTGTGGGGCGTCGATCCGATTGAATTGGACGTGGACCAACCCTGGCCGGCGGTCGATGCCGATGCGGTCTTCTCGGCGAATACGGCCCACATCATGTCCTGGCCGCAGGTCGAGCGCATGTTCGCCGGCGTAGCAAACATGGACTCGTTACGCATTTTTTGCCTCTACGGCCCGTTTCATTACGGCGGACGCCCAAGCCCGGAAAGCAACGCCCGCTTCGATGCCGTGCTGCGCTCGCAGGATCCCACGAGCGGCATTCGTGATTTTGAGCACGTTCAGGCGCTCGCCGGACGTTGCGGCCTCGCGTTTATCGAGGACAATGCGATGCCGGCGAACAACCGCCTGGTCGTCTTCAAAAAACAGAACTAATGGCGACGCTCTACAAGAACTGCCCGAAATGCGGCGCCGGCAGCGCCGGCCTCGACATCTGCGCCGCCTGCGGCCTCATCTTCGCCAAGTATCTCAGAGCCAAGTTTGCGCCGCCCGAAGTGCGGCCGCGCGCTGCCGCCGAGCCGGACGAGGACGGCCTGTTCGCGCGCGCAAAGGAGCTTCTGCTTTACATCCCGGAAGAAACGAATCCGACTGCGGTTTACGGTCGCGCGATTCTGCTGGCCGCGATCGCCTTCTACGGCGCGAAGCTCGCGCTGATGGACATCCCGTCGTGGGAGATGGCCTCCTCGCTCATCCACCTGCCGATGGTGCCGATCCACGAGTTCGGCCACGTGCTCTTCCGGCCGCTCGGGGAGTTCATGACGCTCCTCGGCGGATCGCTCTTCCAGGTGCTGCTGCCCGTCATCTTCGGCGCCATCTTCGTCGTCAAGAACCGCGATCCGTTCGCCGCCTCGGTGATGCTGTGGTGGGCCGCGGTCGCGGTCATGGATGTCGCGCCTTATGTCTACGACGCGTTTCAGCCGCAGCACATCCTGCTCACCGGACGCACCGGCGACAACGGCGCGCACGACTTCATCGACGTCCTCGGCGACCTCGGCCTGCTGCACAAGGCGCAGCCGATCGGCCGGGGCGTGCACGTTTTCGGTTTCCTCGTGATGGTTGCGGCCCTCGCGTGGGGCGCTTGGCTCGTATGGCAGCAATACCGCCGCTCGAAATCGTCTCCTACGCCTGGTCCTTGAGCAGCAGCTGGATCAGGGCAGCGGTGCTGTCCCAGCGCTTGCCGCCGCGGGCCTCGAGGCGGGCGTAGAACTGGTCCACCAGCGCCGCTACAGGCAGGCTCGCGTTGCTCTGCCTGGCCTGCGCGAAGCAGATGCCCATGTCCTTGCGCATCCACTCGATGGCGAAGCCAAAGCCCTCGGCTTTGAGCTCGCTCATCGGCTTCCAGCGGTTCTCCATCTGCCAGGACTGCGCCGCGCCCTTCGAGATGACGCCGATCACTTTTTCGAGGTCGAGGTTGTTTCTCTTCGCGAACGCCAGGGCCTCGGCCAGCGCCTGGGCGAGGCCGACGATGCAGATCTGGTTCACCATCTTGGTGAGCTGGCCCGCGCCCGGCCCGCCGATCAACGCGGCGAGCTTGGCGTAGACGTCGATCACCGGCTTCGCCTTTTCGAACACCGCGGACTCGCCGCCGCACATGATGCCGAGCTGCCCGTTCACCGCCCCGGCCTGGCCGCCCGAGACCGGGGCGTCGATGAAGCCGACGCCGCGCTTTTTCGCTTCTTCGTAAAGCTCTTTCGCCAGCGTGGCGGAGGCGGTGGTGTGATCGACCAGGATTGCGCCCTTCTTCATGCCGGCGAGGGCTCCGTTGTCGCCGTAGACCACCGAGCGCACGTCGTCGTCGTTGCCGACGCACATCATGACGAAATCGCAGTCCTTGGCCGCTTCGCGCGGGGTCGGCGCCGACTTGCCGCCGTATTCCTTGGCCCATTGCTGGGCCTTGGCGGCGGTTCGGTTGTAGACCGTGACGTCGTGGCCGCCTTTCTTGAGGAGAAGCCCCGCCATCGGGTAACCCATTACACCGAGACCAAGAAAAGCGAGCTTCGCCATCGGAATCTCCAAGCTGTTGTCGGATAGGGGGAAATGGATTCTAGCGCGGGGCCGTTGACAGCCGGGCGTCAACCATTACAATGGCATGGACGTTTATACAGTATCCGGTGCGGCCCAGGGCGTCTCTGCAAGATGCGCCTGCCGTTTGATGCCGACGACCAATAAGAGGTACAGCAATGGATGACAACAAGCAGAAGGCACTAGCGGCGGCGCTGTCGCAGATCGAGAAGCAGTACGGCAAGGGCTCGATCATGAAGATGGACGCCGAGGCCATCAAGGACATCGAGGTGGTTTCCACCGGGTCGCTCGGCCTGGACCTGGCGCTCGGCGTCGGGGGTCTGCCGCGGGGGCGCGTGGTCGAAATCTATGGCCCTGAATCGTCGGGCAAAACCACCCTTACCCTGCAGGTCATTGCCGAGATCCAGAAGCTCGGCGGCACCGCCGCCTTCATCGACGCCGAGAACGCGCTCGACATCACCTACGCTGCTAAGCTCGGCATCCAGACCGCCGACCTGCTGATTTCCCAGCCCGACACCGGCGAGCAGGCGCTCGAGATCGCCGAC
>DASYPG010000356.1:0-17053 GCA_036006885.1 Burkholderiales bacterium
GTGCAAGCCGGTAAAGTCGTTCGGATGACGCAACTCTAGCACGCGCATGGCAGCCCGGCTATGCCGACTGCCGACGGGAGCACTGCCGCGACGTAATGGCGCGACACCATTCCGACGCTAGCGTCAGATCGTTTTTTCCGACGCCGCATCGAAGAAGTGCACGCGCTCGGGGTGCATCGCCAAGCGGAGCTTTTCACCGCGCTGGGCGCGCACGGTCGGCTCCACCGACGCCACCATGGTGTGGCGGCCAACCCGCAGGTCGAGGAGAATTTCGGCGCCTAGCTTCTCCACCAGCTCCACCACCGCGTCGAAGCAAAGCCCGGGCGGATGGCTGCCGTTGGCAAGCTGCAGGTCTTCGGGCCGGATGCCCATAGTCACGTCGCTGCCCGCATACTGGCGGAGCCGCCGCCCGATCTCGACCGGAACGTCGATGCGGAAGGCGTCGCTCTCGGCATGCAGCGCGCCGTCGACCTCGTGCACGCGCACCGCAGCGAAATTCATCGCCGGCGAGCCGAGAAAGCCGGCGACGAAGCGGTTGGCCGGCGCGTTGTAGAGCTCGAGCGGCTCGCCGACCTGCTGCACCAGCCCGTCCTTCATCACCACCACGCGATCGCCCAGCGTCATCGCCTCGACCTGATCGTGGGTGACATAGATCGCCGTGGTGCTGAGCCGGGTATGTAGCTTCTTGAGCTCGACCCGCATCTGCACGCGCAGCTTGGCGTCGAGGTTCGAGAGCGGCTCGTCGAACAGAAAGACCTTGGGGTGGCGGACGATGGCGCGGCCAAGCGCTACGCGCTGGCGTTGGCCGCCGGAGAGCTGGCGCGGCTTGCGCTTGAGATATTCGCTGATGCCGAGAATGTCGGCCGCCTCCTGCACGCGTTTGGCGATGTCCGCGCGGTCGATCCGCCGCATCTTCAGGCCGAAGGCCATGTTGTCGTACACGCTCATGTGCGGATAGAGCGCGTAGTTCTGGAACACCATGGCGATGTCGCGGTCCATGGGCGCGAGGTCGTTGACCACGCGGCCGTCGATGCTGATCTCGCCGGAGGTGATGTCTTCCAGCCCGGCGACCATGCGCAGCGTGGTGGTCTTGCCGCAACCGGAAGGCCCCACCAGCACCACGAACTCGCGGTCGCCGATCTCGAGGTTCACGTTCTTCACCGCGTGAACCTCGTCGTACCTCTTGTTCAGATCCTTGATGAGGACCTTGGCCATTCGACTGTGCCTTTCAACCCTGCCTGTTAACCTTTTACGCTGCCGGTCATGCCGGTGACGTAGTACTCGACGAAGAAGGAGTAGACGATCGCCACCGGGATCGAGCCGATCAGCGCGCCCGCCATCAGCGGCCCCCAGAAGAACACGTCGCCGCGGATCAGCTCCGACACCACGCCGACCGGGACGGTCTTCTGCTCCGGGGAGGAAAGGAACACCAGCGCATAGATGAACTCGTTCCACGACAGGGTGAAGGCGAAGATGCCGGCGGAGAGGATGCCCGGCACCGCGATCGGGAAGATGATGTAGACCATCGCCTGCCAGCGCGCCGCGCCGTCGATGCGCGCGCATTCCTCGAGCTCCTTCGGGATGGTCTTGAAGTAGCCCATCATCAGCCAGGTGCAGAACGGGATGAGGAAGGTCGGATAGGTGAGGATCAGCGCCCACGGCGTGTCGCCGATGCGGTATTCGCGGATGATGTCGGCCAGCGGGATGAAGAGCAGGGTCTGGGGCACGAGGTAGGTGACGAAGATGCCGGTGCCGAGCAGCCCGGCGTAGCGGAACTTGAGCCGCGCCAGCGCGTAGCCCGCGAACACGCCGCAGACCAGCGAGATCAGCGTCGCCGCGAACGCGATCAGCATGGTGTTCCACATCCACTGGTTGAACAGCGTCTCCTGCACCAGGTTCTTGATGTGGTCGAGCGTGGGATGAGTGGTCCAGAACGGCGAGTACAGGGGATGGTTCCACGGCCGGTAGAGCTCGCCGTCGGGCCGCACGGTGGTCACCGCCATCCAGTAGAAAGGAAACAGCAGCGCGACGACGAACAACCCCATCGGCAGGTAGAACCAGAGCCATTTCTTCCAGCGCGCGCCTTCGATCATCTACCTGTTCTCCACGCGCCGGATGTACCAGAGCTGGAAAACCACGACCAGGAGAAGCGCCGGGAACATGGCGAGCGAGATCGCCGCGCCTTCGGAGAGCAATCCCGTGCCGATGCCGATCTGGTAGGCGTAGGTGGCGAAGAGCTGCGTCGCATTCGCCGGGCCGCCGCCGGTGAGCACGTACACCAGCTGGAAGTCGGCGAAGGTCTGGATGATGGAGAACAGCACCACCACCATCGTCACCGGCAGGAGCAGCGGCCAGGTGACGTACCAGAAGCGCTGAAAGCGGTTGGCGCCGTCGATCGCCGCCGCCTCGTGCAGGTCGGGGCTGATGGTCTGCAGCCCGGCGAGCAGGCTGATGGCGTAGAACGGCACGCCGCGCCAGATGTTGACGATCGAGATCGAGGTCATCGCCAGCTCGGGGTCGCCCAGCCAGTTGATGCGCGAGTTGATGAAGTGCAGCTTCCAGAACAGCCAGTTGAAGACGCTGAAGGTCGGGTCGAACATCCACTTCCACGCCAGCGTCGAGAGCACCGTCGGGATGATGAACGGCAGCAGGATGAAGGCTCGCACCCAGGACTTGCCGCGGAAGTGGCGGTTGAGGAGCAGCGCGAGCCACAGCCCGAGCGCCAGCTTGAAGACGGTGGTGACCGCGGTATAGACGAAGGTGTTGAGCGCCGCGGTGCGGAAGATCGAGTCGTCGAAGATCTTGGTGAAATTGGCGAGGCCGATGTAATGGCCGGGCTCGCCCACCATGGTGTTGGTGAGCGAGAGCCAGACACCGCGCACGAACGGATACGCGATGAACAGCGTCAGCAGGACGAGGGTGGGGAAGAGCAGCCAGAAGGCGAGCGCGCCTTCGCGCTCGAGCATCCGGCCACCCCTTGCCGCGATCACGAGCTCAGGCGCCCGCGTAGACCTTCCTGACCTCCTCGGCCGCCCACTTCACCGCCTCCTCGGCCGACATGCCCTGCACCGCCTTGGCGTACATGTCGGTGATGACGTACTTGGTGAGCACCTCGGCGGACTTGCGGTTCGGCGGGCCGGCGTAGCCCGGCGAGAGGCCGAGCTTGGCGGCGATCTTGAACGGCGCCATCACCGGATCGGCGTCCCACATCTTGTGCTTCTCCCAGACCGCGGTCGGCGGCGTGGAGTAGCCCTTCTGAGAGAGGAACCACTTCTCGTAGTTGGCCGGCGTATGGATCCACGTCAGGAATTCCTTCGCCGCCTTCTGGTTCTTCGAATAGCCCATCACCATGTGCGACTGGAAGAGGTGGAAGCCGAACTGGCCCTTCGGCCCCTTCGGCAACGGCGAGTGCCGGATGTCGTCCTTCATCGGCGCGTTCTTCTCGGTCTTGTACTGGTCGGGCTTGCGCAGCGTCTCGATGTAGATCGAGGCGCCGTTCAGCGTCGCCGCGATCGTGCCGGAGAGGAAGGCGCGGTTGTTGTTGGTGTCGTCCCAGGCGAGGCCGCCCTCGTCGAACGAATCCTTCCAGAACGCCTGCATGAACTTCACCGACTCGATGGTCTCCTTGGAATTCAGGACGACGTTGCCTTTCTCGTCGACCTCTTTGCCGCCCCACGACCAGAGATACGGATAGCTGAAGGTCGGCGCGTCGCCGAAGGTGTGGCCGAGGGTCTGGCCGAGCGGGCGACCCTTGGCCTTCAGCTTCTTGCCGGCGTCGTGGTATTGCTCCCAGGTCTCGGGGAATTTGCTGTAGCCGATCTCGTCGAACCACGACTTGCGATACGCGATCTCCGCGCCGATCACCGCCCACGGCACCGAGAGCGTCTTCTTGCCGTCGGTGGTGTTCGCCTTGGCGACGTTGTAGTAGCCGCCCTGCGCCTTGGCGATCGCCGAGGCGACGTCGCTGACGTCGACCGCGCTCGAGCCGTAGATGTGCGGGTGGTTGTTGAACAGCATGAAGAGGTCCGGCCCGGAGCCCGACTGGATAGCCGAGGTGACGCGTGGCTGCAGATCGTTGCCGTTCACCGTCTCCAGGTTGATCTTGATGCCGAGCGCCTTCATCGCCTCGGGCAGCATCGACTTGCGCAGCAGCTCGTCGGACGCGGGGACGAAGTCGTTCCACTTGATCCAATGCACCTGCGACTGCTGGGCGAACACCGGCGCCTGGCGCGCAACGAGTATTCCCGCGATCCCCGCCTTCAGGAAATCGCGCCGTTTGAACTGAGCCATGTCTCCTCCTCCAGAGGGTGAACCGGGAATGTACTACTACATACGCCGCGGCGACTAGTAGCCCAGTACCCGCGGCAGCCAGAGCGAGAGGCCGGGGAGGTAGGTGACGATGAGCAGCGCCGTGCACATGGCGCCATAGAAGGGCCAGAGCTCCTTCGATACCTCCTCCATCGTCACCTTGCCTATGGCGCAGCCGACGAACAGGGTCGGCCCGACCGGCGGGGTGATCAGGCCAATCCCCAGGTTAAGCAGCATGATCATGCCGAAGTGCACCGGGTCGACGCCCATGGCCTTGATCACCGGCAGCAGGATCGGCGTGCAGATCAGGATCATCGGCGCCATGTCCATGAAGGTGCCGAGCAGCAGCAGCATGATGTTGATCAGCAGCAGCATGAGGTACTTGTCGTTGGTGACGGACAGGAACAGCTCCGTCGCCTTGGCCGGCAGCTGCATGATCGCCATCAGGTAGCCGAAGCCGGCGGCGAAGCCGATCACCATCATCACCATTGCGACCGTCTTGGTGACGCGGTGCAGGAGCCTCGGCAGGTCGCGCCACTTGTACTCCTTGTAGATCACCATGGTGCAGAACAGCGCGTACACGCACGCCACCGCGCCGGACTCGATGGCGGTGAACACGCCGGAAAGAATGCCGCCGAGGATGATGACGATGGTGATCAGGCCCCATACCGCGTCGAGGGCGATCTTCAGCGCCTCGCGCAGCGGCACGACCCGGCTGGCCGGGAAGTTGCGCTTGCGCGCGGTATACAGGATTAGTCCGATCAAGCAGGCGCCGAACAGAAGTCCGGGGAAGATGCCCGCCATGAACAGCGCCGCGATCGATACGGTGCCGCCGGTGGCGATCGAGTAGATCACCGAGTTGTGCGACGGCGGCACCAGGATCGCCTGCACCGAGCCGCAGATCGTGACGTTGGTGGCGAACACCTTCGAATAGCCGTTGCGCACCATCTCCGGGATCATCACGGAGCCGACCGACGCCGTGTCGGCGACCGACGAGCCCGACAGGCAGCCAAACAGCGTCGAGGCCACCACGTTCACCAGCGCCAGGCCGCCGCGGATGAAGCCGACGAACACCTTGGCGAGGTCCACCAGCCGGCGCGCCACGCCGCCCTCCGACATGATCGCGCCGGCCAGCACGAAGAACGGAATCGTGAGCAGCGCGAAGTCGTCCATGCCGTCGGAGATCTTCAGCATCACCGCCTCGAGCGGCATGTCGATCCACAGCGCGGTGACGAGGGTGGCGAGGCCCATGGCGTAGGCCACCGGGATGCCCAGGAACATCAGGATCAGGAACGAGCACAGCAGGATCAGCGCGTCCATGGCGGAGAATCCCTCAGCTGTCCGCTTGCGGCTGGTCGCGGAAGGTGAACGAGTCCTGCGGCGGCTGCCCAAGCCACAGGCGCTCGATGCAGAAGAGCAGCGTGATCACGCCGGCGGCCGGGATCGGGATATACGTCGCGCCGGCCGAAATGTCCGGGAACTCGGCGATCGAGTTCTGCCACACGGTCTGCACGAGCTGCACACCCCACTTCACCATGAACACGCCGATGATGCCCATGCCGACGTCGCCGGCGAATTCCAGGCGCCGCCGGTTGGCCGGGTTCACCATATTGAGCAGTGTGCCGACGGTGATGTGCGCGTTGGCGCGGTACGCCGCGGCGCCGCCGACGAAGGAGAACACGATCATCATCAGGATGCCCGCGGGCTCGGGCCAGCTCGCCGCCGCGTTCATCGCGTAGCGCATGAATACGCCGTAGGGGATGATGATGGTGATCACCGTCATCGCCGTCGCGGCCAGCGCAATGCAGGCGATGTACAGCCACTCCATCGCCTGCCGGTACAGCTGTTTCAAGCTACTTCGTGTCCAGGATGCGCTTCTGCAACGCGGCGTACTTGGCGCCGTACTTGTCGCGGATCGGCTGCGTCGCCTTGAAGAACGCCTCCTTGTCGGCCGGCACGAACTGTACGCCGGCGGCCTTGAGCTTGCTCTCGGCTTCGGCGGTGTACTTGTTCCAGCGCTCGCGCTGCTCCATCTGCGCCTCGCGCGAATGCTTCTTGAGCAGCGCCTGGTCTTCCTTCGACAGCTTGTCCCAGGTCGCCTTGGAGAAGACGAACATCTCCGGAATGATCAGGTGGCCGGTCAGGCTGTACACCTTGACCACCTGGTAGTGGTTGGCGGTCAGCATCGACGGCGGGTTGTTCTCGGCGCCGTCCACTACGTGGGTCTGCAGCGCGGAGTAGAGCTCGTTGTAGCCCATTGCCACGCCGTTGCCGCCCATGGCGTTCATGGTCTCGACGAAGATCGGATTGCCCATCATGCGGACTTTGAGGCCCTTCAGATCCGCGGGCTTGGTGATCGGCTTGCTGGTGTAGACGTTGCGCGTGCCGCCGTCCATCCAGCCCAGGCCGATCAGGCGCGCGCTCGACGCCGACACCTTGTCGAGCAGCTCCGCGCCGATCGGGCCGTCGATGACCTTGCGCATGTGCTCTTCGTTGCGGAACATGAACGGCAGGTTGAAGACGTTGAGCTCGTCCACCACCGGGCCGAGCGCGCCGACCGAGACGCGCGCGATCTGCAGCGCGCCGACCTGCGCCTGCTCGATCATTTCCTTCTCGCCTCCGAGCTGCATCGAGTGGTACATCTGGATGGAGATTCGGCCGTTGGTCTCCTGCTCCAGCTTCCTGCCCATGCTGATGATGGCTTCGATGGTCGGGTAGCCGAGCGGGTGGACGTCGGCGGCCTTCCAAACCTGCTTCTGCTGCGATTGAGCGGGCAGCGCGGAGCAGCACGCGGCGATCACGGCTGCGGCGACGAAATGCCGGCGAACCATGGAATGATCCAAGCAATCCTCCTCTGGTAAGATTCGTCAGTCATCATACAACCATGCCGAATCACGTCAAGCCGCAGGAGTTCAAGATTCGGCCGCTCGCCGCGGAGCGCAAGCTCTCGCGGGGCCTGTTCGAGCAGCTCGCCGAGCAGATCAAGAGCGGACGCCTCGAGCCGGGCGCGCGGCTGCCCACCGAGCAGGCGCTGACGCGCGCGGCGCGCGTGAGCCGCACCGTGGTGCGCGAGGCCGTGGCTGCGCTGCGCGCGGAGGGCCTCGTGGTCACGCGCCAGGGCGTGGGCGCCTTCGTCTCGGCCGCGCCGCAGCACGCGCCGTTCCGCATCGAGCCCGAGCGCATGCAGACGCTCGCCGACGTCCTCAACGTCATGGAGCTGCGCCTCGGGGTCGAGATCGAGTCGGCCGGCATCGCCGCCGAGCGTGCCTCGAAAGCCCAGCGGCGCGCCATTGGCAGTGCCTTGAACGCCATTGAAGAAGCAAGCGCTGCGGGTCGCTCGGCGGTCGACGAAGACCTTTCGTTCCACCGCGCCATCGCCGATGCGACCGGCAACCCCGAGTTCGCGCGTTTCCTGCAGTTCATCGGCCGCCACCTCATCCCGCGGCGCACGGTGAGCGGGCTGCCCGAGCGCATGGGCGGGCAGAAGGCCTACCTCGCGCTGATCCAGGAGGAGCACCGGCGGATCTTCGAGGCGATCCGCGAGCGTAATGCCGCTGCGGCACGCGAGGCGATGCGGCGGCATCTCACGCGCTCGCTCGAGCGCTATCGCAAGCTCGCCGCGGAGCGACAAGAAGCAGCGTGAAGATTCTTCTGACGCACTCTCCGGAGGCGCTGGAGCTCTATTACGGCGAGAAGGCGCTCGCGGGTCTCAACCAGTTAGGGGAGGTAAAGCGGCACCGCGGTTCTCCTTCTCTCGAGGGAGAGGCGCTGATCGAGGCTGCGAAGGATTGCGATCTCATTGTCTCCTACCGCCAATCGCCCGGACCGGCGGCGCTGTTCGAGCGCCTGCCGAAGCTCAAGGCATTCCTGCGCTGCGCGATCGACATCCGCAACGTCGACGTGGCCGCGGCGAGCAGGGCAGGAGTGCTTGTCACGCAGGCGAGCGCCGGCTTCGTCACGTCGGTTTCCGAGCTCGTGATCGGGCTGATGATCGATCTATCCCGAGGCATCACTCGCTCTGCCACGACTTATCACCAGGGGAAAATTCCCCAAGCGCAGGTGGGGCGCGAACTGAAAGGCAGCACGCTCGGCGTCATCGGCTATGGCGCGATCGGCCGGGAAGTTGTCCGCATCGCCAGGGCACTCGGGATGCGCGTGCTCATCAACGACCCCTACGTCAAGGACCTCGAGCAGACATCTTTCGACGACCTGCTGCGGGAATCCGATTACGTCGTGCCGCTCGCCGTCGCCACGCCGGAGACTGAAAACCTCATGAACACTTCCTCCTTTGCGAAGATGAAGCGAGGCGCATGCTTCATCAACGTGTCTCGCGGCAACCTGGTCGATGAGGCGGCGCTCGAAGCCGCGCTCGACTCGGGGCAGATCGGCGGCTGCGCCATGGACGTCGGCCGAGCGCCGGACCAGATGCCGACGCCGCGGCTCGCCGCGCGTGCCGACGTCATCGCCACGCCGCACACCGCGGGGCTCACGCTTCCGGCAATCGAGCACCAGTCGCTCGAGACCGTGGCCCAGGCAGCCGAGATCGTCAAGGGACGCGTCCCGAAGGGCGCGGTGAACGCCGACCATTGGAAGAGAAGGCCATGAAGACCGTACTGATCACCGGCGCCGCGGGCGATGTCGGATCGCATCTGCGCAGGGAGCTCGCCGGGAAGTACGCGCTGCGCCTTTCCGACAAGCGAAGCCTGAAGCCCGGCAAGGACGAGAAATTCATCCGCGCGGATATCTCGAAGATGGCCGATGCGCTGAAGATCACGAAGGGCGTCGACGCCATCGTCCACCTCGGCGGCTACTCCGTGGAAGGGCCCTGGGAAGCGATCCACCAGGCGAACATAGTCGGCTGCTACAACGTGTTCGAGGCTGCGCGCCGCAACAAGGTGAAGCGCATCCTCTTCGCCACCAGCAACCACGCGGTCGGGTTCTACCGCCGCGCGCAGACGATCGACCACCGCGTCTACATCAAGCCCGACGGGCGCTACGGCGTCTCCAAGGTGTTCGGCGAGGCGCTCGGCAGCCTATACGCCGACAAATACGGCATGCAGGTCTTTCTGATGCGCATCGGCAACGTCAACCCGCAACCGCTCGACAAGCGGCGGCTGTCGATCTGGCTCAGCCCGCGCGACCTGGCCCAGCTCGTGCAGATCGGCATCGACCATCCCGACGTCAGGTTCGAGATCGTCTACGGCGTGTCGGGAAACAAGCGAAGCTGGTACGACAACTCGAACGCCACGCGCCTGGGCTACCGGCCGCTCGACAACTCGGAGAAGCACGCCGACGAAATCCTGGCGAAGGAAGAGGAGATAAGCGACCCGCGCGCCGCGCTTGCCGAGATCTACCAGGGCGGCATGTTTGTCGCCGTCGAGGACGTCCCGAATCCGGCTGCCCCCAAGCGAGGAACAAAGAGATGAGGATCTTGGTCCCCAAGGGTGCATGCGACACGCACATGCACTTCTACGACGGTGCGCTCGGCGCCAAGCCGGGCACGCCGAACCCCGGCCACTTCACCGTGCCGATGTACCGCGAGCTGCAGAAACAGCTCGGCCTCGAGCGTGTCATCGTCGTGCAGCCCAATGCGTACGGCGACGACAACACCGTGACGTTGAACGCAATGAAGACGCTTGGGAAGAGCGCGAAGGGCGTCGCGGTGGTGAAGCCTGGCGTGAGCGATCCGGAGCTCGAGCGCCTCACCAAGGCCGGCATCTGCGCCATCCGCATCATGACGCTACACGGCGGTACGCTCGGGTTCGATGTCATGGACGAGCTCATGGCGCGGGTGCATCCGTTCGGCTGGCACGCCAACATTCAGCTCGATGGCCACGAGCTGCCGAAGTACGAGGCACAGATCAAGCGCCTTCCCGGCAAGTTCGTCATCGACCACACCGGCAAGTTCTTGGAACCCGTCGGCACCGACTCCGTCCCGTTCAAGTCCTTGCTCAATCTTGTCGATACGGGACGCTGCTGGGTGAAGCTCTCGGCACCCTACGAAACCTCGAAGACCGGCGCGCCGAAATACGAGGACGTGGGCAAGCTCGCCAAGGCGCTGGTGAAGCGCGCGCCCGAGCGCATGCTCTGGGCGTCGAACTGGCCGCATCCCTCGGTGCGGCCCAAGGTACCCGACGACGTCGAGCTCCTCGAGCTGCTGCTCGACTGGGCGCCCGATGAGACGACCCGCAGGAAGATCCTCGTCGAGAATCCGGTAATTCTCTATGGCTTCTAGGGCGGGCTCTGCAGGCTGACTGCTCTCGGCCCAAGAGCGGTCAGTCGTATGTTGTGCATCAACGTTTGCGCCGCCGGTCGCGTTGACTGCCGTACCGCCATGTCATCCGGTCACCGGTTGCATTCGTCCGCGGCAACGTCCCTCGCGTGCGTGCCGGGCGCGCAGCCGCGGCCAGAATCGATCATGGCGAGACGCACCGCTCCACCACTCCAACACGCCCTAACCGTGCGCATTTCGCGGAACGGACGCTAAGGAATTTCCTATCCTTTATCCTTTATCCTTCGCCCGACGCGTAGGCGAAGCAGAGGAACGGCACCACGTTGTTCGTGAGCGCCACCGCCAGGTGGTCGCGCCAGTGGCGCAGCAGCTGCACCGTGTCGTGCAGGACGAAGAGCAGCCACGGCACCACGAACATCGCCGAGAAAAGGCCGCGGCACTCGGCGACGGGCGGCGCGCCGAACACCGGCACGGCGACGCGCATGAAGATGTACTGCAGCGACCACAGGGTGGCGAGCAGCAGCCACCGGGCCGCGGCGGAGCGGGTCACTCTTTACAGATAGACCCGCTTCATCGCCTCGCCGGGATAGCGCAGGCCGGCGCCGGCGCCCGGCGGCGCGATCTCGGAAATCCGCTTCACGTCGGCGGCGGAGAGCCTGACCTCCAGCGCGGCGAGGTTCTCGTCGACGCGCTGCTTTCGCTTCGTCCCCGGGATGGGAACGATGTCCTTGCCCTGCGCGAGCAGCCAGGCGAGCACCAGCTGCGCCGGCGTGCACTTCTTCTCCACCGAGATCTCCTCGAGACGCTTAACGATCTTCACGTTCTTGTCGAGCGCCTCGCCCTGGAAGCGCGGGTGCGCGAGACGCCGGTCGCCTTCCGGCAGGTCGGCTTTGCCTTTCACCGAGCCGGTGAGCATGCTGCGGCCAAGCGGCGCATAGGCGATGAGCGAGGTGCCGAGCTCGCGCGTGGCGGCGAGCGTCTCCTCGCCTTCCACGCGGTAGAGGAGCGAATACTCGTTCTGCACGGCGGCGATGGGATGGATCCTGCTCGCGCGGCGGATGGTCTCCGGCCGCGCCTCCGACAGTCCGAGCGCGCGCACCTTGCCGGCTTCGACCAGGCGCTTCATCGCGCCGACGGTGTCCTCGATCGGCACGTTGGGATCGACCCGGTGCTGGTAGTAGAGATCGATGACGTCGATGCCGAGGCGCTTCAGGCTCGCCTCGCACGCGCGCAGCACGTACTCCGGGCTGCTGTCGACGCCCTGTTTTCCGTCGGGCAGCTTGGTCTGGCCGAACTTGGTCGCCACGACGACGCCTTTGCGACGGCCCTTGAGCGCGCGGCCTAATAGCTCCTCGTTATGTCCCCAGCCGTACATGTCGGAGGAGTCGAGGAAGTTGATCCCCTTGTCGAGCGCGTAGTGGATGACGCGGATCGACTCCTCGTCGTTCGCGTTGCCGTAGCTGCCCGACATCGACATGAGGCCCAGCCCAATGGCCGAAACCTTGATACCGCTTGCTCCGAGCGTACGCATTTCCATCGGGACTCCTAGAAGAGATCGAAATACTCGCGGTGTTCCCAGTCGCTCACTTCGAGGTTGAAGCGCGCGATCTCAGCTTCCTTGATCCTGCAGTAATAGTCCACGAACGTTTAGGCGAAGAGGACGCCGCTCTTCTCCTGCACCGGATAGGCGCGCAGCCTGATGTGCTCGCACAGGCGGCTGCCGGGCGGTTCGGCCGGCGTCTGCAGGCACTTGCCGTCGACGTCGAAGAGCCAGCCGTGGAACGAGCAGCGCAAGCCGCCGTCTTCGAGCCGTCCATACGCGAGGTCGGCGCCGCGATGCGCGCACTGGCGCTCGATCAGGCCGTACGGGGTTCTTTCCTTGAACAAAAGCGGCTACTTACCCGCAGTACTTCGACGCCGCCGGCCGCGGATCGGGAAGCAGGCCCGCTTCGACCCGCAAGGCGAGCACCGTGTCGATCCCGGGCATGTCGATGTGCGCGTCGGGGAACAGCCCGTCGCGGGGATCGGCGAGTGCATCGAACGTTGCTTCTGCGAGTTGTTGTGTCAATGAAAATTCATCCCGGAGCTGCTTGATGCCGGCGTCGCGATTGGCGAGGGTCCAGGCGAGGCTTTCGCGGTAGGCGCGCGCGTAGGCGGCGAGGGCATCGGCGTTGCTCGCGGCCCAGCGCCTTGTCGCCACCGCACACGAAGCCTGGTAGCGCGGCACGTAGTCCCTCGCATGCGCGAGGAGCGTGAAGCCGCGGTCGGCGAGGTCGAGGCTGAACGGCGGCGTCGAGAGCGTCACGTCGATCTTGCCCTCGGCGATCGCCCGCGCGCGAAACTCCTGGCCGCCCATCGCCACCGTCTCGTAGTCCGTGCGCTTGAGACCCATGCGCTGCAGGATCTTGTGCGCGACCAGCGCGAAGCCGGAGTTCGGGTCGTCGACGCCCAGCCGCGCGCCGGCGAGATCGCGCGCGCTCTTGATGGCGGGGCGCGCGACGAGCTGCAGGATGCCGCCGTGCAGCCCCATGAAGAGGAAGAGGTCCGAGCCATGCTCCTCGACTTCGTAGACGACGTCGTCGGCGGCGAGCGCGCCGATCTGGCAGTCGTCCGAGAGGAGCGATGCGCTCGTCATCTGCGAGCCCCGCGTATAGACGATGTCGAGCTCGAGCCCGTGCTTCGCAAACACCCCGCGGGCGATGCCGGAGGTCACGGGCAGGTTGTAGGCGGCGCGAAACAGGATGATGCGGAGCCGTTTCATGATCGACGATAGGATACAGTGCGCCGGTCATGGTGGAGATTGCCGAAGTCTCCAAGGAGTACGTCACCAGCGACGGGCGCCTGCGGGCACTCGACCGCCTGTCGCTCGAGATCCGCGACGGCGAGTTCGTCTCCATCGTCGGGCCGAGCGGCTGCGGCAAGAGCACGCTCATGCTCATCACCGCGGGCCTGGTCGCGCCGAGCTCTGGCTCGGTGCGCGTCGCCGGCACCGAGGTGCGCGCGCCGCACGGCGATGTCGGCATCGTGTTCCAGGACCCGACGCTCTACGAGTGGCGCCGGGTGCTCGAGAACGTGCTCCTGCCGGTGGACATCAAGCGCCTCGACCGCCGCCAGTTCAGGGGCCGCGCGCTCGAGCTGCTCGAGCTCGTGGGTTTGAAGGGTTTCGAGGGCAAGTACCCCTTCCAGCTCTCCGGCGGCATGCGCCAGCGCGTCGCGCTCTGCCGGGCGCTGGTGCACGACCCGCCGCTCCTTCTCATGGACGAGCCCTTCGGCGCGCTCGACGCGCTCTCGCGCGACCAGTTGAACCTCGAGCTGCAGACGATCTGGCAGCGCCACCGCAAGACCGTGCTCTTCATCACCCACAGCATCACCGAGGCGGTGTTTCTCTCCGACCGCGTGGTGGTGATGTCGCCGCGGCCCGGACGCATCGGCGCGGTGCTCACCATCCAGCTGCCGCGGCCGCGCACTTTCGATTTCGCCGAGACGCCGGAATTCGGCGCCTATGCGAAAGAGATCCGCCGTATCTTCGAGGGCTGGGGAGTATTGCGCTCATGAGACCGCGCGATTACCTGTATCCGGTGCTGACGATCGTGGCGATCCTCGTCGCCTGGGAGCTCGCGGCGCGCGCCGGCTACTTTGCGCGCTACATCCTGCCCGCGCCGAGCGGCATCGCCGTGCGCTTCTCCCAGATGCACGCGTTCATCCTCAGGGAGTCCTGGCACACGCTGCAGGAGACGCTCTACGGCTTCGCGCTCAGCGTCGTCATCGGCGTGCCGCTCGGCATGGCTCTGGTGTCGTGGCACGCCTTCAACCGCGCGGTGTATCCGCTGCTCGTCACCTCGCAGGTGGTGCCCAAGGTGGCGATCGCGCCGTTGTTTCTCGTCTGGTTCGGCTTCGGCCTGATGTCCAAGGTGCTGATCACCTTCCTCATGGCGTTCTTCCCGATCGTCATCTCGGCCGTGGTCGGCCTGCAGAGCACCGAGATCGAGAAGCTGCACGTGGCGCGCGCCGCCGGGGCGAGCAAGCTGCAGCTCTTCTGGCTGGTGCGCCTGCCCAACGCGCTGCCGGCGATCTTCGGCGGCATGAAGGTGTCGATCACGCTGGCGATCGTCGGCGCGCTGGTCGGCGAGTTCGTCGCCGCGGAGAACGGGGTGGGGCGCCTGCTCCTCTCGGCGAGCGGCAACATGGACACCGAGCTCCTCTTCGCCGGCATCTTCGCCCTCATCGTCATGGGGATGGGGCTCTTCCTCCTCATGGAGGTGCTCGAGAAACTCGCGCTGCCGTGGCATATCTCGCAGCGCCCACTCCAGGAGTCACCCTGAAGGCTTCCGGCGCGCCTTTGCCTTCGCGGTTTTCGACGGCTTTGCGGCCTTCACCTTCCCGGAAGTCATGGTCCAGCCCTTCCAGTTGATGTCGAAGATGATGCCGTTCGGGTCCTTGAACTTGCGCTCGAAGTCCTCGTCTTCGGGTTTGCCGAGGTCGAAGAAGAACTGACCGCCAGCCTGCTCGATTCTCTTCTGCTGCGCTGCGAAGTCGTCGACCTGGAAGCCGAAGTGATGCAGTCCGACGAAGCTCGCGGCATCTTTCAGCCCCGAGCCGGTCTCGCCCTTGTACTGCAGTAGCGCGAGGTTGACGTGCCCGTCGCTCAGGTAGATGCGCCGCGCGGTGGGGCCCTCCGATATCTCCGAGCGCTTGAGTCCCAGCGCCTTCTGATAGAAGTCGGCGGTGGCCTCGAGGTCCCTGACCACGAGGGCGATGTGGCGAATGCGAGCGGCCATGGCGCAGTGTGCCACGGCTGCGGCCTGCAAAACGCCGGTTTCGCCAGCGGCGGGCACGGTATGATTTTTCGACAAGGAGGAGGTCTCGATGCGTCTGGTTCTGTTTCTGCTGCTGGCGCTTTCGTCGGTTGCCTCGGCACAGCCGTTTCCGAATAAGCCGATTCGCCTCATCGCGCCCTTCGCGCCCGGCGGCGCGCTCGATCTCATCGCGCGCGGGGTGGGCGCGAAGCTTTCCGAGATCGAAGGCCAGCCGGTGGTGGTGGAGAACCGCGCCGGCGCTTCCGGCGCGATCGGCTCCGTGGCCGTCAAGGACGCGCCGCCCGACGGCTACACGCTGCTTCTCGGCGCCACCGCCACGCACGGCGTCAACCCGGCGCTCAATCCGAAGCTACCCTACGACGCGGTCAGGGACTTTACGTCCATCAGCCTGCTCGCCACGATCCCGCACGCTCTGGTGGTGAACGCATCCTTTCCGGCCAACACGGTGCAGGATCTCGTGCGCATCGGAAAGTCGGGCCAGCCGCTCAACTACGGCTCCGCCGGCCCCGGTACCCCGCATCATCTGGCCGCCGAGCTCTTCAAAAGCCTGACGGGAATCCAGGCGACGCACGTGCCCTACAAGGGCTCGGGCCCGGCGCTCGCCGACCTCATCGGCGGGCAGATCCAGTTCATCTCGGTGGAGTTCACCGCGGCCGAGCCGCACATCAAGTCCGGCAAGTTGAAGGCGCTTGCCACGGCCACGGCGCAGCGCGTGCCCGGGCTCGGCCTGCCGACGGTCGCCGAGGCGGGCTATCCTGCCTTCACGGTCACGTCGTGGTATGCCATCTTCGGCCCCGCCGGAATGCCGCAGGACGTGACCAGCAAGCTGAGCGCCGACATCGCGAAGGCGCTGGCCATGCCGGACCTGAACGAGCGCCTGCGCGGCCTGGGCACGACGCCCGTCGGAAGCACGCCGCAGGAGCTCGCCACGCACGTGAAGACCGAAGTCGCCCGCTGGACGCAAGTCGTCAAGACCGCAGGAGTGAAGCCCGAATGAGCACCATCGCACGCCATCCGATGCCGCCGGAGGTCGCGGCCCTGTCCCTCGAGCAGATCGCCGAGAAATACGTGGCGCGCTTCAAGGACCGCGTTCCCGACTGGGCCGCGTTCGCCGACGCGAAGATCGAAGGCTACAAGCGCGCCCAGCACCGGTTCATCGGCGCCGGGGGCTCGGGCAAGCACGGCGACGTGCGCGCCATCCCGCCGCGCGCCTTCACGCTCTCCATCATGTACGTCGAGCCCGGCCAGGGCAACGCGCCGCACACGCACGAGGCCGAGGAGATCTTCTTCGTGCTCCAGGGTTACCTCAACGCCTTCATCGAGGACGAGCACGGCAAGCGCATCTGGGTCAAGCTGGGGCCCTGGGAATGCATCGCCTGCCCGCCCGGCGTGATCCACGGCTACGTGAACGACAGCCTCGAGCCGGTGTATTTCCAGGTGATGGTCGGCGCGGCGCGGCCGGACCTGATGGGCTACTCCGACGAAAAACTGTACAAGGACCGAGCCGCACACCTGAAAACGTGATCGATCTTCGCTCCGACACGGTCACGCGCCCCTCGGCCGGCATGCGCGCGGCGATGGCTGCGGCGCCCGTAGGGGATGACCAGTACGGCGAAGACCCGACGGCGAACAAGCTGCAGGAGCGAGTCGCCGCGCTGCTGGGCAAGCAGGCGTCGCTCTGGCTGCCCTCGGGGAC
>DASYPG010000357.1:0-4738 GCA_036006885.1 Burkholderiales bacterium
TGGTGAGCTCCACGGTGCCGAGGTTCGACGAGAGGTGGCCGCCGGTCTTCGACACCGACTCGAGCACATAGGCGCGCAGCTCGTCGGCGATCTGGCGCAGCTGCTTGCGGTCCAGCGCCCGCAGCTGCGCCGGTTCGTCGATGGTCTTCAGGAGCTCGTACATCGATGCATTGTAGGCAGCGTCGGGAAGCTCACCCGTGAACGCATTCATGGCTAGAACTTTCGCAATACGATGAAGTCGGCGAGCTGCCCGAGACGCCGGGCGCGGCCGCCGAGGGGTTCGAGCCCCGCGAGCGCCTCGCCCCGCAGCTCTGACGCAAGCTCGCGCGCCCTCGCCAGGCCGAGCGTGGAGACATAGGTGGGCTTGCCCTGCTTGGAATCCTTGCCCGCGGTCTTGCCGAGCGTGCTCGTGCTGGCATCGTAGTCCAGCACATCGTCGACCACCTGGAAGGCAAGCCCTATGGCTTTTCCATACCTGTCCAGAGAACTTTTCTGGCTTGGATCGATCCGCCCACACGCCGCACCGAGGGTGACGGCGGCGCGGATCAATGCCCCGGTCTTGTGGATGTGCATCACCTCGAGCTCGGGCAGCGTCAGCGGCTTGCCGGTCGACTCGAGGTCGATCTGCTGCCCACCGGCCATGCCGCGCGAGCCCGCGGCGACGGCGAGGGCCTTCACCATCTCGAGCTGCGCGCGCGGATCGTCGGCCAGACGCTGATCGGCGAGCAGCTGGAACGCCACCGACTGCAGAGCGTCGCCCACGAGGAGCGCCGTCGCCTGGTCGAATTCCACGTGCACCGTCGGCTTGCCGCGGCGCAGGACATCGTTGTCCATGCAAGGCAGGTCGTCGTGCACCAGCGAGTAGGCGTGGATCAGCTCGACCGCGCAGGCCGTGATCTCGAGCCGCTCGGGCGCTGCGCCGGCCACCTCGCCCGCCGCGAAAACGAGGAGCGGCCGTACCCGTTTGCCGCCCTCGAGGGTGGCATAGCGCATCGCCGCGTGCAGGCGCGCCGGCGCCATGTGCGCGGGGGGCAGCAGGCGCGCGAGCGCGGCTTCGGTACGCGCCTGGATATCGCCCATCCAGGCCTGGAAGTCACTCTCGATGATCTTCATCGGGTCCCGTTTGCTGGACGGCGTCGGCGAGCGGCTTCAGCACCTCGCCCTCCAGCACCTTGACTTGCTGCTGCGCCGCCTCCAGCTTCTGCTGGCAGAAGCGCGCCAGCTCCAGGCCGCGCCTGTGGGTGGCGAGCGCCTCCTCCAGCGAAAGCTCGCCGCCCTCCATTCGCGCCACGATTTTTTCCAGCTCGGCCAGCGCTCCCTCGAAGGAAGGCTCGCCTGAAGGCTTGCTCATCTTTTAGTAAAATACTGTTTTTCTAGGAGCTTTACAACGAATGTCGGACGTCGCGCGATGGCGGCAGGTGCGCCCGGCGAGCCCTCAGCTCCCGGTGGCGTGGTATTTCGACCCCGAGATCTTCGCCCTCGAAAAGAAGCTGCTGTTCGACGCCGGCGCGAACTACGTAGGCCATGAGCTTATGGTCCCCCAGGCCGGGGACTATCAGACGCTGGCGTGGACCAATGACGCCTGGATGCTGGTACGTAATGAGCAAGGCGTGGAGCTGCTGTCCAACGTGTGCCGCCACCGGCAGTCGATCATGCTCCGCGGCCGGGGCAACGCGCAGAACATCGTCTGCCCGCTGCACCGCTGGACCTATGACCTGAAGGGCGAGCTCCTCGGCGCGCCGCACTTCCCCGAGAGCCCCTGCGTCAGGCTGGGCTCGAAGCCGCTGACGAGCTGGAACGGGCTGCTCTTCAGCGGCCCGCGCGACCCGCGCCGCGATCTCGCCCGGATCACCACCCTAGCCGATTGGGATTTCGATGGCTACGTCCTCGACTCGGTGCGGGTCGACGAATACAACATCAACTGGAAGACCTTCATCGAGACCTACCTCGAGGTCTACCACGTCGACTTCTTCCACCCGGGGCTCGGCAACTTCACCGACTGCAACAACTTCAGCGTCGACTATGGCGAGGAGTATTCGGTGCAGATCGTCGCCGCCAAGGCGGGCCTGCAGCGGCCCGGCACTCCGGTGTACAAGCGCTGGCAGGAGCTATGCCTCAAGCAGCTCGACGGCCAGAAGCCGAAGCACGGCGCCCTCTGGGCCTCCTATTTCCCGGGACTGACCTTCGAGTGGTATCCGAACGTGCTCGTCGTCTCGTACCTCATCCCGCGCGCGCCCAACCGCACCACCAACGTGGTGGAGTTCTATTACCCGGAGGAAATCGTCCTTTTCGAGCGCGAGTTCATCGAGGCGCAGCAGGCCGCGTACGCCGAGACCGCGATCGAGGACAACGAGATCTGCGAGCGCCTCGACGCCGGCCGCCGCGCGCTGTACGAGCAGGGCCTGGACGATGCCGGCCCCTACCAGTCGCCGATGGAAGACGCCGAGGTCCATTTCCACGAGTGGCTGCACCGCAAGCTGGGCCGCTGACGACAAAGGGGTGAACCCCTTTTTCATTGCCAATGCCGACCATCCTCGTCAGTACCGCCGAGCTCGCGGCCCATCCCGAGTGGCGCGTGTTCGATTGCCGCCACGATCTCGCCAAGCCCGCACTCGGCGAACAGCAGTATCGCGAGGCGCACATTCGTGGCGCGCTGTTTGCCCATCTCGAGCGCGACCTCTCGGCGCCGAAGACCGGCCGCAACGGCCGCCATCCGCTTCCCGATCCGAAGGATTTTGTGAAGTGGGTAGAGAAAAGCGGCATCCTGCCGACGGATCAAGTCGTCTGCTACGACGCCGGCAACGGCGCCATGGCGGCGCGTTTGTGGTGGATGCTGCGCTGGATCGGTCACGAAGCGCTCGCCGTACTCGACGGCGGGTTGGCCAATTGGCTGGCGGAGAAGCGCCCCGTGACGGCCGAGGTGCCGCGCTTTCAGCCTTCGCAGTACACGCTGAAGCGAAAGCCGCAAGGCCAGGTGAGCGTGGCTGACGTTGAAGGGCGCGGCAAGGAGATGCTGCTGCTCGATGCGCGCGCGCCGGCGCGCTACCGCGGCGAGCAGGAGCCGATCGACCCGATCGCCGGGCGCATTCCGGGGGCGAGGAACCGCTTCAACATGGACAACGTCTCGCCGCAGGGACGGTTCAAGAGCGCCGATCAGTTGCAGCAGGAATTCCAGGCTGTGCTGGGAGATCGCGCCCCATCCGAAGTCGTGCACTACTGCGGTTCCGGCGTGGCGGCCTGCCACAACCTGCTCGCGATGGAGCTGGCCGGCCTGCCGGGCGGCAGGCTCTTCGCTGGTTCCTGGAGCGAGTGGAGCGCGGATCCGAAGCGCCCCGTGGAGAAAGGCCCGGCCTAGCCGCTTGGTGGCAGACGCGCTGCTCGTCGTCCATTTCCTCATCGCCGCGTTTATCGTCGCCGGCCTGGTCCTGGTGTGGCTCGGCGCCGCGTTCGGATCGCAGTGGACGACAAACCCTTGGTTTCGCTACCTGCACGTGGGTGCCATCGCATTCGTCGCCGCCGAAGCGCTCGCAGGCGTCGCCTGCCCGCTCACGGTGTGGGAGGACCTGCTTCGTGGCGGCGTGCGCCCGGAATCCTTTGTCGGACGCTGGGTGCAGCGGCTGCTCTACTATCAGGCGCCGGAATGGATGTTCACCGCCGCATATGTCGCCTGGACGGCGGCTACGCTGCTAACGCTGTGGCTCGTTCCGCCCAGGCGAAGAGCTGCCTGAACACTTCCTCGCGGATGTGGGGCCGCGAGAGCACCAGGTCGTGCATCGCGCCCGGAAAAGCCATCACCGTAATGTCCTCGCCGAGGGTGCGCGACCACCTGGCGATGTGGCGCCAATCGAGCACGATGTCGGCCTCGTCCGAATGCATGGAAAGCACCGGGCAGGCGATCGCGAGGCCGCGGTGCACGCGAGCGTGCGCGTCAATCATCGCGCCGAGCCAGCCGTAATACACGCCGAAGCCGAGCGGCGGCTTGAGCGCGAGGTCGAACTCCCAACCCTCGTCGAGCAGGCTCCTGACGTAGTCCTCGCGCAGCACCTTCTCGTCCTTGAGGAACGGATAGAACCGACCGAGCGCGGCCGCGAGGTGCAGCTGGGTGACCCTCCAGGCCGGCAGGCGCCAGTCGAAGAAAGCGCTGTTCAGCCATAGCGCGCGCAGCGAAGCGCGCGCTTCGCCTTCGTGCGCGTACAGGGCACAGATCAGCGCGCCGGTCGAGTGGCCCGCCAGCAGCACCGGCTCGCCGATCTCCACGATCGCAGCAGTGAGATCGGCGTAGTACTCGGTGACGCTCCTGCAGAAATTGGGATGCTGGTGTGGCTTGAGCGAACGGCCGTACTTGCGCAGGTCGAGCGCGTAGAAGGCATACCCTTCGGCCGCGAAGCGCTCCGCCATGTGTCGCTGAAAGAAATAATCGGCGAAACCGTGGACGTAGAGCACGGCGCCGCGCGGCGCCTCGCCCGCGGGCAGGCGCACGAGCGTCGTCATGACCGCACCGTCGTAATCGTCGGGAAAGCGAAGCTCGAGCGCCTCGAATCCCGGCAGCAGCCGGTCAGGCTGCCACGCGCTCATGCTTTGCAAGCGCCCATAGGACGTGTTCGCGGACGAGTGCCGACGGATGGTTCGCGCGTGCACGCAGGGCCCCGATCACCTCGGCGGAGCCGGGCGCATTGCCCAGGCCGACGGCGAGGTTGCGCAGCCATCGCTCATAGCCGATGCGCCGGATGGGCGAGCC
>DASYPG010000358.1:0-4604 GCA_036006885.1 Burkholderiales bacterium
GGGTCATCCCGAGATCCTCGAGGGCTCCTCGAACCGCTACCAGGTCTGGGAGGTCGTCGACCCGGAGAAGTGGGTGCCCGAGGGCTACGCGGTCGTGCGCGTCGATTCGCGCGGCGCGGGCGCCTCGCCCGGGACGCTCGACCCCTGGTCGCCGCGCGAAACGCAGGACCTCTACCACTGCATCGAGTGGGCGGGCACGCAGTCGTGGTCGAACGGAAGAGTGGGCCTGAACGGCATCTCGTACTACGCGATGAACGCGTGGCAGGTCGCGTGCCTGCAGCCGCCGCACCTCGCCGCGTTCTGCGCCTGGGAAGGCTCGAGCGACCACTATCGCGAGGCGCTGCGCCACGGCGGCATCGCCTCGCGCTTCCTCGTCAACTGGTTTTCGCGCGCCGTGCAGCGCGTGCAGCATGGCCTCGGCGAGCGCGGTCCGAAGAGCCGCGCCACCGGCGAGCCGGTGTGCGGCTACGACAGGATCTCCGACGATGAGCTGCGCGCGAACCGGATCGACTACGAGCGCTACATGGCGGAGCATGCGCTCGACGACGCCGAGTGCCGCGCGCGCTCGCCCGACTGGTCGAAGGTGAAGGCGCCGTTCCTCTCGGCCGCCAACTGGGGCGGGCAGGGGCTGCACACCCGCGGCAACTTCGAGGGCTTCATGCACGCGGCCTCGCGCGACAAGTGGCTCGAGGCGCACGGCGGCGCCCACTGGGAGAGCTTCTACTCGCGCGACGGCGAGCGGCTGCAGCGGCGCTTCTTCGGCCACTTCCTCAAGAGCGAGGACACCGGCTGGGCGAAGCAGCCGCGCGTCGAGCTGAAGATCCGCCATCCCGGCGAGAAGTTCGTGCTGCGGCAGGAGAGCGAATGGCCGCTCGAGCGCACGCGCTGGACGCGCTTCTATCTCAACCCAGCGCAAATGAGCCTCGATCGCAGCGAGCCGGGAATCTCCACTCGAATCCGGTACGACCCGCTAGGCGAGGGGCTGCTTTTTCAGAAGACGCTGGAGGAGTCGATGGAGATCACCGGCCCGGCCGCGGCGAAGCTCCATCTCTCCTCGGAGACGAACGACGCCGACGTCTTCCTGGTGCTGCGCGTGTTCGCGCCCGAGGGCAACGAGCTGACCTTCCAGGGCTCCAACGATCCACGCGTCCCGGTGGGCTTGGGTTGGCTGCGCGCATCGCACCGCAAGCTCGACCCGCAGAAGAGCCTGCCGTACCGGCCTTGGCACACCCATGATGAATCGCAAAAGCTGATTCCGGGCGAAGCCGTGGAGCTCGACATCGAAATCTGGCCCACCTCGATCTTGATCCCCGCGGGCTTCCGCCTCGCGCTCGCGGTGCGCGGCAAAGACTACGCATCTCCGGGCGCGCCGCTGGTGGTGCCGGGATTCGGGTACCCGTTCACCGGCGTCGGCCCGTTCGTGCACGACGATCCACGCGACCGGCCGGCGGATGTCTTCGGCGGTACCAACACGCTCCATTTCAAGCCTGGGCACCAGCCTTATGTGCTTCTGCCGGTGATTCCACGCTAATGAAGGGAATGAATAGGGTGAATGCGTTTTGCGCCTTGATGGGCCTCGTCGTCGTTTTTTCTATCGGGGCTGCAGGGGCGCAGGGCTACCCCAATAGACCCATCCGCGTGATCGTGCCGTTCCAGGCGGGCTCGGCGCCCGACCAGGTGATCCGCATCACCACGCAGCACATGCAGGGCACGCTCGGCCAGCCGTTCGTGATCGAGAACAAGCCCGGCGCCAACGGCAACATCGGGGTGGCCGACGCCGCTCGTGCGGCGCCCGACGGCTACACGCTGGTCAGCGCGAACAACACGACCTTCGCCGCCAACCCGAGCCTGTACCGGAAGCTCGCGTTCGATCCGCAGAAGGATTTCACGCCGGTGGCGCGCTTCATCACCACCGGGCTGATCCTCGCGGTGAGGAGCGACTTCCCGGCGAAGAACCTGCAGGAGTTCGTCGCGCTCGCCAAGGCGAGCCCGGGCAGGCTCACCGCCGCGCAGGCCTCCGCCGGCATGCGCGTGTCGATCGCGATGCTGCGCTCGCTCGCGGGCGTCGAGGTGCTCGAGGTGCCGTACAAGGGCCAGCCGCAGGCGCTGACGGATCTGCTCGGCGGCCAGGTGAGCTTCACGTTCGCCGACTACGCGGTGGGCTTCCCGCAGATCAAGGCCGGCAAGATCCGCGGGCTCGGCGTGACCACGCCGAAGCGAAGCCCGGTCGCGCCCGACATCCCCGCGCTCGGCGAGGGCATCCCGGGCTTCGACGTCACGGTGTGGGCCGGGATGGCAGCGCCCGCGGGCACGCCGCGCGAGGTGGTCGAAGCGCTCTGGCGCGCCGCCGAGCGCGCGCTCGCGAGCCCGGAAGTGCACCAGGCGCTCCAGGGGATCGGCTTCGGCGTCGAGCCGCTCGACCCGCAGGCGTTCGCGGCGTATATCGCCAGTGAGACGGTGCGCTGGGCGAAGATGGTGAAAGAAGCCGGGATCGAGCCGGAGTAGCAGGGTGCTGCGATGAGGATCGCCACCTGGAACGTCAACGGCATCCGGGCGCGTCAGGCGCAGTTCTGCGAGTGGCTGGCGCGCGACGAGCGTCCCGACGTCGTGTGCCTGCAGGAGCTGAAGGCCGAGCTCGGACAGATCCCCCTGCAATGCCAGCTCGACGACTACCACGTGTTCTGGCACGGCCTGCGCGCGTACTCGGGCGTGTCGCTGCACGTGCGCAAGGCCGCGTTCGAGGCCGCACCGGCGTTCAGCCATCCCGAGTTCGACATGGAGTCGCGCATCGTGCAGGCGGCGATCGGTAACCGCGTCTTCGCCTCGGTGTACGTGCCGAACGGCGGGAAGGATTACCCGGCCAAGCTCGCCTTCATGAAGAGCCTCGCGGCCTGGGCGCGCCGAGCGCACGACGAGGGCCGCGAGCTGGTGCTCTGCGGAGACATCAACATCGCCCGCGCCGAGATGGACGTGCATCCGCGCGAGCGCAAGCCCGGCATCATCGGCCAGCGCCCGGAGGAGCGCGAGCTCTTCGAGGCGCTGCTCGCCGCCGGCCTCACCGACGTCGGGCGCGCGCTCGACCCGGACAACGCGAGCCTGTTCACCTGGTGGCCGCCGTGGCGCGACCTGCGCCGGCGCAACATCGGCTGGCGGCTGGACTACGTGCTCGCCTCGCAGCCTATCGCCGCGCGGGCGCAGAGCTGCAGGGTGTTAGCGGATTTCGGGACTAGCGATCACGCCCCGGTAGTGATGACGTTGTAGTGTCTTCTTCGACCGGACCAAGCTCTTCGTAGCGCGGATCGACGGTGACCGCGTCGTAGTAGTAGGTGTTTTTTGCATCGTTTCCCGCGCCGGCTTTGCGCAGCTTCGCCGGGTCGAGGTCGCAGAGGAAGATGGGCGAGCGCATGCTGCCCACGTCGATCCATCCCAAGATCGCCTTGGGACGCCCTCGCACGAACACCAGCTCGGAGACGCGGCGGAACTCGAGCCGGCCGACTCGATGGCGATGGATCACCCTAAGCCCGAGCCGGGCTTTCCTGCGGTTGTGCATTATGGAACGTGCCGAAGCAGGCTTCATGCCGTTAGTCTGCTGCATGACCAGGTTCGCGCCGAACGTTGCGTCCCCGTCCGGTAGGCGCAGCGTGTCGCTCCAAAGCGTCGCCCCTACGCAACATGCGAGAAATTTCTCCTCGGAGGCCGCGCCGGGTCGGACTATTCTGGCCGCATGTCGACCACCCGGATCGCCTCGGCCCTCGTCGGCGCCCTCGGCATCACCGTCGCCGCCGGCGTGGGTTACCTGCTGCACAAGGAAGCGAGGGCGCGCAGCGAGTCGCGCGC
Organism: Burkholderiales bacterium; assembly: GCA_036006885.1. GTDB lineage: Bacteria > Pseudomonadota > Gammaproteobacteria > Burkholderiales > SG8-39 > SCGC-AG-212-J23. The sequence continues at coordinate 3,838 of DASYPG010000358.1, forward strand.
CGTGGTGACGATCGTCCAGGAAGCGACCGTCGAGCTCGAGCGCGGGCTGAAGATGCCGTCGCAGGAGGCGGTCGCGAAGGTCGACGAGAGCCTGCGCGTGGCGCAGGGCTGGCACGACCCCGAGCTGGTGCAGGCGACCGAGGCCTACCTCGTGGGCGTGCGCGAGATCCTGCGCCGGCGCGCCGACGCGAGCCGGCTCACGCAGAAGGCGGCGGCGAGCCGCGCCGTGCTCGCCGCGCACATGTCGCACGCCGAGCGCCGCGACCTGCCGTGGATCCGCGCGGCCATGGGTCTCAAGAAGCAGGTCGAGCACGACCACTTCGACCTCGACGTGCAGCTCAGCGCGCTCGCCGACCTGCTCGGCGGCCTTCCCGAGGCCAACAAGCGCCTCGCGCCGCACGTGCAGGCCTCGCTCCTGCTCGAGGACTCGAAGCGCGTGAGTGCGCGCGAGGCGGTGCTCGCCGAGGCGAAGCGCGCGCGCGCCGAGCTCGACAAGGCTCGGTCACTCCTCAACTAATAAGCGGTATTCGAACGGTAAAGCGGCTGCCGCGTCCCCGTCCCGGGCTTTCCGCGGCGATCGTGCCGCCGTGGGCCTCGACGATCTGGCGCGCGAGCGCGAGTCCGAGCCCTAGGCCGCTCGTGGCGCGCTCGAGGGTGGTGTCGGCCTGGGTGAAGGGCTCGAACATCGTGGGCAGGAACGCGGGATCGATGCCCACGCCGTTGTCGCCCACCGTGGCGCGCGCCTCGCCGCCCTCGCGCGCGAGCGA
>DASYPG010000359.1:0-9242 GCA_036006885.1 Burkholderiales bacterium
ATGTGCCAGGCCGATGCATCGCCGGGATTTTCGGCAACGATGCGGCGAAGCAGCGGCTCGGCGCGCTGCCAGTCGGCCGCATCGACCGCACGCGCCGCCGCATCCATCAACGCCGCCAGCTCGGCCGAAACTCCGCGATTCATTTGCAGCCGTAGTTTAAAGGTGTTAGGTTTGTTGCGGCGTCGGCAGAGGAGCCGGCGCGACAGCCAGAGGGGAATCCAGTGAAAAAGAACGTACTCGCGCTCTCTATTGCGTCAGCCTTCTTATTCATGGCGGCAGACCGTGCTCATGGGGCAGGCTTTGCGCTCTACGAGCAGGGCATCAGCGGAATGGGTAACGCGTATGCCGGTGCTGCTGCTGTGGCCGAAGACGCAACCACGGTGTGGTGGAATCCGGCCGGCATGGCGCGCCTGCCCAAGGGCAAGAACATCGCGGTCGGCGGCGCGGCCATCGCGCCGTCGTGGAAGTTCTCCAACAACGGCAGCGTTCCGGCGCTCGGAAGCAACCCCGCGAAGAACGGAAACGGCGGCGACGCAGGAGACACCGCCTTCGTGCCGAGCGCGTTCTTTGCCATGGACCTCAACCCCGTCTGGAGCTTCGGCGTCGGGGTGAGCGTACCGTTCGGACTCAAAACCGAATACGACCCGAACTGGATCGGAAGATTCCAGGGCATCAAGTCCGAGGTCAAGACCGTCAACGTCAATCCGGCGGTGTCGTACAAGGTAAGCGACGCGATGAGCCTCGGGTTCGGCATCAGCTACCAGCACGGTCAGGTCGATGTTCTCACCGGCGTCAACCTGGGCTCGGTCGCCCCAGGGCTCGAAGGCCAGAACAAGATCAGCGTCGACGGCGATGCATGGGGCTTCAACGCGGGCGCGCTGTTCAACGTCGGTCCGGCCACGCGCGTCGGCGTTCACTACCGTTCTTCGCTCGACTATTCCCTGGACGGGAACACGACGTTTACTGGCGTTCCGGCTGGAGTGCAGGCAGTGAATCCGGCCGCCAGGGACGGCAACGTGAAGCTCGACCTCAAGACCCCCGATAATCTCGCCGTGAGCGTTGCGCATCGAATGAACGATCAGCTCGAGCTGCTCGGCGATGTCACCTGGTGGCACTGGAGCAGGATCAAGTCGCAACCGGTCGTGCGAACCGACGGCCCGATCAGCGGCGCGACGCTCAGCACGCTGACGTTCAACTTCGACGACACCTGGCGCGTTTCCATTGGCGCCAACTACAAGCTGTCGCAGCCGTGGACGCTGAAAGTAGGGTTGGCCTACGACCAGACCCCGGTACCCAACGCCGAAAGCCGCACGGTGCGGTTACCCGACTCGGATCGCTACTGGCTCTCATTCGGGGCGAAATACCAAGCGTCGAAGAACGGGGTGATCGACGTTGGCTACACCTATCTCCAAGCCAAGGACGCCAACATCAACAACGTCCAGAACGCGCCGACAGCCACGCCGCCGACGGCCAACGGCAACATCGTCGGCACGTACAAGGCGAGCGTGAACGTGTTCGGACTTCAATACCAGCACACTTTCTAGCGCTCAACGAACAGCGCGCGCAGGGCCCCGCCCGGGTCCGGCGCGCGCATGAAGGCCTCGCCGACCAGGAAGGCATTCACGCCGTGGGCGCGCAGGCGAGCGACGTCAGCGGGCGAAGCGATGCCGCTCTCGGTGATCGCGATGCGGTCGGCGGGCATTCGCTCCAGCAGCCCCAGCGTGGTTTCGATCCGCGTCTCGAAGGTCCGCAGATCGCGGTTGTTCGCCCCGACGAGCGGCGTGCGCAGGGTCAGCGCCGATTCCAGCTCGGCGGCATCGTGCACCTCCACCAGCACCGCCATGCCGAGGCCCAACGCGACGTCCTCGAGCGCCTTCATCTCCGCGGCCGAGAGGCAGGCGGCGATCAGCAGGATGCAATCGGCACCCATCGCGCGCGCCTCGAGCACCTGGTAGGGGTCGAAGACGAAATCCTTGCGCAGCGCGGGCAGCGCGCAGGCGGCGCGCGCCGCGACGAGGTGCTCGGGCGCGCCCTGGAAGAATTCGCGGTCGGTCAGCACCGACAGGCACGCCGCGCCGCCCGTGGCGTAGCTTTTCGCGATCCCGGCCGGGTCGAACTGCTCGCGCAGCAGTCCTTTCGAGGGGCTGGCGCGCTTGATCTCGGCGATCACCGCGGCTTCGCCCGCCTTGATCTTTGCCTGCAAGGCGGAAACGAATCCGCGCGCCGCCTCCTGCTTTCCAGCCAACTCCTCGAGTCTGGAGGCCGGCACAGCCTTCTTCGCCGCGGCGACCTCGGCGCGCTTCACCGCCATGATGCGATCGAGGATGTTCAACTCTTCAGCTTCCGGCTGAACGCGACGAACTCGTCGAGCTTGCGCCTCGCGTCGCCGCCCGCGATCGCGCTCCGCGCGCGCTCGACGCCTTCCTTGTGGGTCTTTGCCAGCCCACCCACGTAAACGGCCGCGCCGGCGTTTAGCACGACGATGTTGTGCGCCGGCCCGGGCTGGTTGCCGAGCACCGCGAGCATCATCTCCTTCGACTCCTCGACGCCCTCGACCTGGATCGCGCGGCGGTCGTAGAGCTCCAGGCCGAAGTGCGAAGGATGCAGGCTGTACTCGCGGATCTCGCCCCCCACCAGCTCGCCCACCAAGGTCTCGGCGGACACCGAGATCTCGTCCAGGCCATCGAGGCCGTAGACCACCATCACGTGCCTGGAGCCCAGGCGCTGCAGCACCCGCACCTGGATGCCGACGAGGTCGGGGTGGAACACGCCGAGCACCTGGTTCTCCGCACCCGCCGGGTTGGTGAGCGGCCCGAGGATGTTGAAGAGGGTGCGCACGCCGAGTTCCTTCCTGACCGGCGCGGCGTATTTCATCGCCGAGTGGTGCGCCGGCGCGAACATGAATCCGAGGCCGATCCGGTCGATCGCCTCCGCTGTCTGCGCCGGCGTCATGTTGATGTTGGCGCCGAGCGCCTCCAGCACTTCGGCGCTGCCGGAAGAAGAGGACACCGAGCGTCCGATGTGCTTCGCCACCTTGGTGCCGGCGGCCGCGGCGACGAACGAGGCGCAGGTCGACACATTGAAGGTGTGCGCGGCGTCGCCGCCCGTGCCGCAGGTATCGACGAGGTGGCTGCGGTCGCGCACCTCGACGTGCGTGGCGAGCTCGCGCATGACCTGTGCCGCGGCGGCGATCTCGCCGATGGACTCCTTCTTGACCCGCAGGCCGATGATGAAGCCGGCGATCTGCGCCGGCGTCAGCTCGCCGCGCATGATCTGGCGCATCACGTGCAGCATCTCGTCGTGGAACACCTCGCGGTGCTCGACGGTGCGCTGGATCGCCTCGGCTATCGTGATCTGCTTCATGCGCCCCTCCCCGTTTCGTTTCCCTCTAGGAAATTCTGCAGCATTCTGTGCCCGTGCTCGGTGAGCAGCGCCTCCGGATGGAACTGGACCCCTTCCAGCGCGAGGCTGCGGTGGCGCAGCCCCATGATCTCGCCGTCCTCGGACTGCGCCGTCACCCCCAGGCAGGCCGGCAGGCTTTCGCGCTCGACCACCAGCGAGTGATACCGGGTCGCCACAAATTCATCAGGAACCCCGATGAAAACCCCGCCGCCATCATGACGAATGCGCGACACCTTGCCGTGCATCACCCGCCCCGCGCGCACCACCTTCCCGCCGAAGGCCTGGCCGATCGCCTGGTGGCCGAGGCAAACGCCGAGAACGGGCACGCTGCCCGCGAGCCTCGCGATGAGCCCGAGCGTGATGCCGGCGTCGTCGGGCGTACCTGGACCTGGCGAGATCACGACATGCGACGGCGCGAGCGCCGCCACCTGGTCGACGGAGATCTCGTCGTTGCGGAACACCCTCACTTCGGCGCCGAGCTCGCCCAGGTACTGCGCCAGGTTGTAGGTGAAGGAGTCGTAGTTGTCGATCAGGGCGATCATGCGGCCTCCGCCAGCTTTTCGCTCGAGGCAAGCTCGGCCGCCTTGAGCAGCGCGCGCGCCTTGTGCTGGGTCTCGAGCCACTCCGAGCGCGGATCCGAATCGGCCACCACGCCCGCGGCCGCCTGCGCATGGAGCCTGCCGTCCTTCACCACCGCGGTGCGGATGGCGATGGCGACGTCCATGTCGCCATTGAAGCCGAGGTAGCCCACCGCGCCGCTGTAGATGCCGCGCTTGACGGGCTCGAGCTGGTCGATGATCTGCATGGCTCTCACCTTGGGCGCGCCGGTGACGGTGCCGGCGGGAAAGCTCGCGCGCAGCACGTCGATCGCGTCCAGTCCCGGCCGCACGCGGCCCTCGACGTTGGAGACGATGTGCATCACGTGCGAGTAGCGCTCGACCACCATCTTTTCGGTGACCTTCACGCTGCCGGTCGCCGCGATGCGGCCGACGTCGTTGCGCCCGAGGTCGATCAGCATCACGTGCTCGGCACGCTCCTTCTCGTCCGCCAGCAGCTCGGCGGCGACCGCCGCGTCCTCTTCCGGCGTGCGCCCGCGGGGCCGCGTGCCGGCGATCGGCCTCAGCGTCACGGTGTCGCCCGCGAGCCGCACCAGGATCTCCGGCGACGCGCCGACCACGTGATGGTCGCCGAAGTCGAAGTAGAACATGTAGGGCGACGGGTTGAGGCCGCGCAGCGCCCGGTAGAGCTCGAGCGGCGGCGCGGTGAACGCGCGCGACGAGCGCTGCGAGATCTGCACCTGCATCACGTCGCCGGCGAGGATATGCTCCTTGGCGCGCTTCACCGCCTCCAGGAAGCCCGCCTCGGTAAAGGTCCTTTCCACCTCGCACGGGCGTGCTTCATCCGGCAGCTCGCTCAGCACCAGCTCGCGCGGCAGCGGTGCCGTAAGACGCGCTTTCAGCTTGCGCACGCGTTCGCACGCAACGCGCCAGGCGTCGGGCTCGCGCGGATCGGCGTAGACCACCATGTAGAGCTTGCCGAGCACGTTGTCGACCACCGCCAGCTCGTCGGAGACGAGCAGGAGCATGTCGGGGGTTCCGAGTGGATCGGGCTTGGGAGCGCCGAGCGCGGTGGCCTCGATGTGCCGCACGGTCTCGTAGCCGAAATAGCCGACCAGACCGCCGCCGAAGCGCAACGCCGCCGGCACGGGCGCCGCCTTGTGGCGCTGCAGCCACCCGCGCAGGTAGGCGTAGGGATCGGCGTCGTCCAGCCGCTCTACGCACACGTCTGCGCCGCGGGAGTCGCGCACGATACGCCGCACCGTAGAGCCGCGCGCCGTGTTGGTTGCCACTATTCGCTCGCTGCACGCTAGGCCGATGAAGGAATAGCGTCCGAAGCGCTCGCCGCCCACGACCGACTCGAGAAGATAGGAGTAGGGGCCGTTCGCGAGCTGCGCGTACAGAGCGAGCGGGGTATACAGGTCGGCGCGCGCCTCGGCGAGCACCGGAATGCGGGTGTAGCCCTGTGAGGCGAGCCTTTGAAATTCGAGCTCGGTCATGAAACGCTCTCCAACTTTTGCACCAGGGGGAACTGCTTTTGCGGCCTTGGTGGAGCGCGGCCCCGAGCCGCGCGGGGACGCGAGTGGGTTAGCGGCGCCAGCGGCGCCAGCTACGCCAGGAGAGCGACTCGAGTTGTGCAGGGAAGGGCTGCACGGCGGAGCGACTATACCACGGCGAGCCGCGCGCGCATGTCGCGGATCGTCGCGGCGTAGTCCTTGGCGCCGAAAATGGCCGAGCCCGATACGAACGTATCGGCGCCCGCGCGCGCGACTTCGGCGATGTTCTCGGTCTTCACTCCGCCGTCGACCTCCAGCCAGATGTCCCGGCCCGTGGCGGCGATGCGCCGGCGCGCCTCGGTGATCTTCGGCAGCACCGAGGTGATGAACTGCTGGCCGCCGAAGCCCGGGTTCACCGACATGAGAAGCACCAGATCGAGCTTGTCGAGCGCATGGTCCAGCCAGACGAGCGGCGTCGCCGGGTTGAACACCAACCCGGCCTTGCAGCCGTGCTCGCGGATGAGCGCCAGCGTGCGGTCGACGTGGTCGGAGGCCTCGGGGTGGAAGCTGATGATGTTCGCGCCCGCCTTGGCGAAATCCTGCACCAGCCGGTCGACCGGCCGCACCATCAGGTGAACATCGAGCGGCACGCTCACGTGGGGCCGGATCGCAGCGCACACCAGCGGCCCGACGGTGAGGTTCGGGACGTAGTGGTTGTCCATCACGTCGAAGTGGATCAGGTCGGCACCCGCCTTCACCACGGCGCGCACTTCCTCGCCCAGGCGTGCGAAGTCGGCGGAGAGAATACTCGGGGCGATCCGGAACGTCATGGCCGCGCGCAGTTTACAATGCGCGCGTGGCCGACGAGAAGCAATACGCCATCGAGGTCGCCGCGGCGACGCAATACCTCTCCGAGCAGTCGGACGAAGCCGCGGGCCGATTCGTCTTCGCCTACACCATCACGCTGCGCAACACCGGCAGCGTCGCGGCGCAGCTCATCAGCAGGCACTGGATCATCACCGATGCGCAGGGCCTGGTGCAGGAGGTGCGCGGCCTGGGCGTGGTGGGCGCACAGCCGCTGCTCAAGCCCGGCCAGAGCTTCGAATACACGAGCGGCACGGCGATCGCCACCGCGGTCGGCACGATGAAAGGCGCCTACCAGATGGTCGCCGCCGACGGCACGCGCTTCGAGGCGCCGATTCCGGAGTTCACGCTTTCGGTGCCGCGCGTGCTTCACTGATCGTCGTCCTTGCTCTTCTTCGGCCAGGTAAACCACACGATGAAGACCGCGACAGCCAGCGCGAGCAGGACTTCGAGGTAGACCACCCACATGCGGAGCGCCTTTCTAGCGCTGATTGTACTGACCGCGGGCTGTGCGCCGCTCGCGCCCTGCCCGAAGTGCCCGCCCTCGAAGCCGGCTCCCGAGACCGCGCAATATCTCGAATTCACCTTCGACGGGCTGCCGGGCTGGCCGAGCGCCGGGCTCGAACGCAGCCTGCGCACATTCCTCGCCGGCTGCCCGCGCAGCGGCACGTTCTCGCAGGTCTGCGCTCGCGCGGCGTCGGTGCCGCCGGACGACGCGTCCGCGGCGCGCGTCTTTTTCGAGACCAATTTCGTGCCTTACGCACTGGTCTCGTCCGACGGGCCCGACAGCGGGCTCATCACCGGCTACTACGAGCCGATCATCGACGGCAGCCGCTCGCAGAGCGCCGAGAAACGCTATCCGATCTTCGGCGTGCCCGAAGACCTGATCGTGGTCGACCTGGCCGCAACCAATCCCGATGTGCGCAACATGCGGCTGCGCGGGCGCCTCGACGGGCGCCGCTTGGTTCCGTACCTGTCGCGCGGCGAAATCGACGCACGGGGCGTGCCCGCGCAGGTGATCGCCTGGACCAGCGATGCGGTGGACCTCTTCTTTCTGCACATCCAGGGCTCGGGCCAGGTCCAGCTCGAGAGCGGCGAGCGCATCCGCATCGGCTTCGCCGACCAGAACGGGCATCCGTACAAGTCGCTCGGCCGCTACCTCGTCGACCGCGGCGAGCTGCCGCTCGAGCAGACCTCGATGCAGAACATCAAGGCCTGGGCGGCGGCCAATCCCGCCAAGCTCCAGGAGGCGCTCAACTCAAACCCGAGCTATGTGTTCTTCCGCGAGCTGCCGCCCGCGGCCGACGGTCCGCCCGGCGCCCTCGGCGTGCCGCTCACCGCCGAGTACAGCCTCGCGGTGGACCGGCGCTTCGTCCCGCTGGGCGCGCCGGTCTATCTTGCGACCACGCACCCGGTCACGGAACAGAAGCTCGAGCGCATGATGGCCGCGCAGGACACCGGCGGGGCGATCCGGGGGGCCGTGCGCGCCGATTTTTACTTCGGTACCGGCGCCGAGGCGGGCATCGTCGCGGGCCGCATGCGCCAGCAGGGCAGGCTGTGGCTCATGTGGCCGCGCGGTGCGCCGCCGCCGCGCCCGGACTAGCGGGGCTGGTCGAGCAGGTCCTTGAGGTCTTGCGGCGACAGGCCACCGCTCAAGCGCTCGCCGTTGGCGAGGACCAGCGTCGGCGTACTGTTGACGGCGAGGCTGCGCCCGAGCTTGAGGACCTTGTCGACCGGATCGCCGCAGTTCTTCGGCGCGTTCGGCACCTTGGGCTTCGGCGCCGCCGCCAGCTCGAGCCAGGCCTTGGCGCGATCGGCTGAGCACCACACCATGCGCGAGTGATCCACATTCTCGGGACGGATCACCGGATACATGAAGACGTAGATCGTCACGTTGTCGATCTGGGCGAGGGAGCGCTCGAACTGCCGGCACGCCGGGCAATAGGGATCGGAGAACATCGCCAGCACCCGTTTGCCGTCGCCGCGCTGGATCTTGACCGCGAGGTCGAGCGGCAGCGATTCGAACTTGATCGCGTTCAGCTTGCGCAGCCGCTCCTCGGTGAGGTCGCGCTCGCTGCGCAGGTCGTAGATCTTTCCCTGGATCACGTAGTTCCCGGTGGCGTCGACGTAGATGACCTGGACGCCCTGCGGCGAGCGGTAGCGTACTTCGTAGAGTCCCGGCACCGGCCCGGGCTCGATGCCGTCGATCTGCACGCCGAGCTTCGGCTCCAGCGCTTGGCGCAGCGACGCCTCGTCGGCCAGCACGGCCGAGGATAGGGTAACTGCGGCGATCAGCGACAGGAGTCGAAACAGGAGTCGATTCGGCATCGGTTCAGTTCATGGCCTGGCGGATGAGAAGGTTCTTTACGACCTCGAGCCGGTCGGCGAGGTTCAATCCGTGGTTGCGTAGCCGCCCGGCGAAGGCGCCCCGCGCACCGAAGAACTGCTGCAGGGCGTCGACCATGGCATCCATGGCGAGTATAGGCTCTGCGCGCGCCCGCTCATAGCGGCGCAGCAGCCGCCAGTCGCCGGCGTCGCGCACCGGCTCCCGCGCGCTCAATATCCGTGACAGAGTGCGCACATCCTGCAGCCCGAGGTTCAGCCCCTGCCCCGCAAGCGGATGGATCACGTGCGCGGCGTCTCCCGCCAGGGCTACGCGAGGTGCGACCATTCGCCGCGCCGCAAGGCGCCTCAAGGAATAGGTTCTCGCCGGCGTCACCAGCTTGAAGGCACCCAGGACTCGCTGGCTCGCGGCTTCCAGCTCACCACACAGAGCTTCGGAATCCAGGGCCGCGATGCGCGCAGCCTCCTCGGTCGGCAACGACCACACCATGGAGACGTGCGCTCCCGGGAGCGGCAGCAGTGCGAGCACCGGCCCGCCCTGGAACCATTGATAAGCGACGTCCCCGTGCGCGCGCTCGCA
>DASYPG010000360.1:0-3856 GCA_036006885.1 Burkholderiales bacterium
TTCACGCTTCACAAAAGCCTTCCGGGACGCTATGCTCGGCCCGAGCTGAGAAGACTCCAGGGAGCGGTAATGGCAACGGCATTGGCGGCGAGGCCCAAGGAAATCGTCTTTTCCTGGGAGGGCAAGGACAAGGCAGGCAAGGTTATCCGGGGCGAGATGCGCGCCGGCGGTACGGCCGTGGTCAACGCGACCCTGCGCCGCCAAGGCATCCTCGTCACCAAGGTCAGGAAGCAGCGCATAGGCCGACGCGGCAAGGTCACGGACAAGGACATCTCGCTCTTCACCCGCCAGCTCGCCACGATGATGAAAGCGGGCGTGCCGCTGCTCCAGTCGTTCGAGATCGTGAGCAAGGGCGCGTCGAACCCCGCGGTGGCCAAGCTCCTGAACGAGATCAAGCTCGAAGTCGAGACCGGCTCGCCGCTCGCCACCGCGTTCCGCAAGTACCCGCTGCACTTCGATGCCCTCTACTGCAACCTGGTGGGGGCCGGCGAGCAGGCGGGGATACTCGAGAACCTGCTCGAGCGCCTCGCCATCTACAAGGAAAAGATCCTCGCGATCAAGTCGAAGATCAAGGCGGCGCTGTTCTATCCCATCGCCATCATCGCGGTCGCGTTCATCATCGTCGCGGTGATCATGATCTTCGTGATCCCGGCGTTCAAGCAGGTGTTCACGAGCTTCGGCGCCGACCTGCCCGCGCCAACGCTCCTGGTCATGTCGATCTCCGATTGGTTCGTGTCCTACTGGTATGTCATCTTCCCGGCGATCGGCGGCGGGATCTACGGCTTCCTCGAGTCCTGGAAGCGCTCGCTGGCGGTGCAGATCTTCATGGACCGGATGATGCTGCGGCTGCCGCTATTCGGCGACCTGGTGAAGAAGTCGTCAATCGCGCGCTGGACGCGCACGCTGTCGACCATGTTCGCGGCCGGCGTGCCGCTGGTGGAAGCGCTCGATTCGGTCGGCGGCGCCGCCGGCAACCACGTGTACGCGGTGGCCACCAAGCAGATCCAGCAGGAAGTCTCCACCGGTACCTCGCTCACCGTGGCGATGCAGAACTCGGGCGTGTTCCCCTCGATGGTGGTGCAGATGTGCTCGATCGGCGAGGAAACCGGCGCGCTCGACGCCATGCTCGGCAAGGTCGCCGACTTCTACGAGCAGGAGGTCGACGACGCCGTGGCGGCGCTGTCGTCGCTGATGGAGCCGATGATCATGGTGGTGCTCGGCACCCTCATCGGCGGCATGGTGATCGCCATGTACCTGCCGATCTTCAAGCTCGGCCAGGCCGTCTAGCGCATGTCCTCGCTCGGCTGGCTCGCTCAGCCGGCCGCGTTTCCCTGGGTGGCGCTGGTATTCGGCCTGTGCATCGGCTCGTTCCTCAACGTGGTCATCCACCGACTGCCGCGCATGATGGAGCGCGAGTGGCTCGGCCAGGTTCCCGAGATGCTCGAGGAGGCCGAGGCGCTCAGGGGCGAGCCGGGGAGGTCGCGGGTCGCCAACGAGGTGCGGGGGCTGACCCGGGCGGCCCTGGCGGGACGCCTGAGCCTCTCGTTCCCGCGCTCGCACTGTCCCGCCTGCGGCCATCGCATCGGCGCGCTGCAGAACATACCGGTCCTCAGCTATCTCGTGTTGCGGGGAAAATGCGCGCAATGCAAGGCGCGCATCAGCCCCGGATACCTGATGGTCGAGCTGCTCGCGGGCGTCGGCGCGTTCTACTGCGCCTATCATTTCGGGTTCGGCCTGAAAGCGCTCGCGGCGGCGGCGTTCTTCTGGTGTGTCATCGCGCTTGCGCTGATCGACCAGAAGACCGGCTACCTGCCCGACGACATCACGCTTCCGCTGATGTGGCTCGGCCTGCTCGTCAATCTGGCGGGGACCTTCGTGCCGCTCGCCCAGGCGGTCATAGGCGCCGTCGCCGGATACATGGTGCTGTGGACGGTGAACGCGATCTTCCGGGCGGTTCGCGGCGTGGAGGGAATGGGATACGGTGATTTCAAGATGACCGCCGCGGTCGCCGCTTTCCTCGGCTGGCGAGAGCTTTTCATGGTGATCCTCCTGTCGTCATTCGTGGGCCTCGCGTTCGGGACCGCTCAGATGTTGGCCGCGCGCCGCGGGTGGGACTGGAAATTCAAGTTCCATTTCGGGCCGTACATCGCCGTCGCGGGCGTGGTCGCGCTCTTCTGGGGCAACGAGATCGCGCAGCGCGTTCCCATGCTGCGCCCCTTGGGATGAGCTTCGTAGTAGGCCTCACCGGCGGCATCGGCAGCGGCAAGAGCGCCGCGGCCGCCGAGTTCGAGCGCCTGGGCGCAAGCGTGGTGGACACCGACGCCATCGCGCACGAGCTGACGGAGGCCGGCGGTCCGGCGATTCCTGCTATCCAAAAACTATTTGGACCCGAAGTCATAGGTGCATCCGGCGCGATGGACCGCAAGAAGATGCGGGATCGGGTGTTCGCCGAGCCGGTGGCGAAGAAGGCGCTCGAGGCCTTGCTGCATCCGCTGATCCGGGAGGAGTCGCGCCGGCGCATTGCCGGCGCGCGCGGGCCCTACGTGATCCACGTGGTGCCGCTGCTGGTCGAATCGCCCGACTATCGCAGCCGCGTCGACCGCGTGCTGGTCATCGACGCGCCCGAGGAGCTGCAGGTCGAGCGCGTGCGCGGCCGCAGCGGGCTGTCCGAGGCCGAGGTGCGTGCCATCGTCGCCGCGCAGGCGACGCGCGCCGAGCGCCTCGCCGGGGCCGACGACGTGATCGAGAATCGCGGTACCATTGAAGCCCTGCGCGAGCAGGTCGCGGCGCTTCACCGCAAGTACCTCGAATACAGCCAGCCATCTCAGTGATCACGTACGAGTACCCCCTCAGCGAGCGCATCCGCACCCTGCTGCGGCTGGAGGACCTGTTCGAGCGCTCGCGGCATTTCGTCGCCCGCACCGATCCGCAGGACCACCACATGGCGCTGCTCACGCTGTTCGAGATCCTGGAGGTCGCGAGCCGCGCCGAGCTGAAGTCCGACCTGCTGCAGGAGCTCGAGCGCCAGAAGCAGGTGCTGCTGTCGTTCAGGAACAATCCGGAGATCGCCGAGGAGGCCCTGGCGGGCGTGCTGCGCGACATCGAGCAGGCCGCGGCGGCGCTGTTCTCGATGACCGGCAGGATCGGCCAGTACCTGCGCGAGAACGACTGGCTCATGTCGATCAAGCAGCGCACCGGGATCCCGGGCGGCGCGTGCGAGTTCGACCTGCCTTCCTATCACTACTGGCTGCACCGCCCCGCCACCGAGCGCACCGGCCAGCTCGCGGCCTGGACCGCGCCGCTCTACCCGCTGCGCGACGGCTCGGCGATCATCCTGCGCATCCTGCGCGAATCGGGCAAACCGCAGTCGCTCAACGCTCCGCAGGGAATGTTCCAGCAGATGCTCGGCGGCAAGACCGCCCAGATGCTGCGCCTGCGCCTCGACCCGTCGATGCCCTGCGTGCCGGAGATCAGCGCCAACAAGTACGTGCTCAACATCCGCTTCATGGCCCAGAACACCGAGGACAACCGGCCGCGCACCGCCGACTGGGACGTGCGCTTCGAGCTCACCTTCTGCAACCTGTGACAACCGTGCCTTGCCCGCGCTGCGGCGGTCCGAGCGCCTTCAGCCCGGAGAACAAGTGGCGCCCCTTCTGCAGCGAGCGCTGCAAGCTGATCGACCTCGGCGCGTGGGCGACCGAGTCCTACCGCGTTGCCGCCGAGGAGCAGGAGCCGCCGCAGGACGAATCTAGCTCCAAGCTCCCCGGATCATAGCGACGCCGTGCGCGCCCGCGCGCCACGCGTCTTCCAGGTCGGCGCGCGTGAGCCCGCCGATCGCGTACACCGGAATCGTAGT
>DASYPG010000361.1:0-8743 GCA_036006885.1 Burkholderiales bacterium
AATCCAATAGCTGCCCCGACCGCCAGGCAAAGAATTGGCGAGAACGTGGACTGCTCCGACAATGTAGCCAGTCGGCGGCTCACACCGGAGGCCCGAAAAGGTGATTGATTTTCACGATGACTCGGCTCACATCGAGCACCCGTATATAAAGCTTTGTCCTACTTGTCCGACCATCGTTGAAGTTGAGCGCCAAACCGCCGCCGCTGAAGTGGCCCGAATGAACTTCATCGGCTGTCTGCAGGGTCGGCTTCGCGCCGAATTGGCGCGAATAATAGCGACGGGCGATCGCCTCGCTTTCCATAATTGTCCCCGTCGGCTTCAATTCGACTCGATCTATTCCGCGTCTAAGTGGCTTTCTCTCGAGTGGCTACAGCCTTGCGTAAGTCCAGCCGAAGTACAGCAACCTTCCGAAACGGAGCGGCATCTCTATCTTGTGGCTCCATCTCCCGGCGGATGCGCTCGAAGGTCTTACGCACGTCGGTGGCGTAGCTGGGCGTGTAACGAAATGAGGCATCAAAAATCCATTTCACCGCGGGCAAGGCACGAACGTTTTGGGCAACTGCTTCCATGGCGTGTAGGTCCTTTCTCTGTCGAGTAAGGGTTTGCGACGGAGGCATGATGCCGAGTGTCACGCGAGCAACGTTATCCCGCGCGCGCCATGAGCTTGCCCCTGGGCGCCAATCGACATGGCTGGCGCGCACGGTCAACCGCTTGGCGCGCCGGGGCCAGCCCTGTACCTGCAGCGGAAGGGATACTCGACCGACCAATCCAGCGGAGGGCTGCAGCAATGACACCAAAAAAACAAGGAGATTTGGGACTGTGGCGACAGCGCGACGTACCGGGAGTAATGATGTTGCTGGCTGCAGCTTTTGTCATGTTCCTAATTCTTCTGCCGGCCGTTCGGTGAGCGACGCCGAGCGCGCCAAGCACCGACAGCTGCAAGGGATAGAAAATGGAAATCTTTTTTTATCGCGATGTGTTCCTCTTCCTGTTCGCGCTAGCCTCCCGGTCGATCGCCCGGCGCGTTTGACAGAACCTTGCCTTCCCGGCCTTGCAGGTTCGTTTGCTCTTGCTAGACTCGCGCACGAGTCACAGGACGGATGCCGCCGTGCAACGCGGCGCCGGTCCTGAAAAAGGCAAACCTGTCGAAAGGCAGGGACGCAAAGTCTCCGGTCTAAAAGGGCTTACCCTCAACGGGCTTGCCTTCAGGATAGCGGGACCGCCAGGATGCGCATCCGTCACGCCTGCCCGCAGGCGTTGTGGCTGCATGCCTGCACGGAGCGTTCCCCGCATTGCGATAGGCCGTAGCTAACGAACTTCCGGGGGTAACGCTGATGGAACGGGAGCACGCCACCAAATTCATCTACGACTTGCTGCGCAACCTGATCGCGCGCAAAGGCTCGGACCTCTTCATAACCGCGGGCTTCGCGCCCGCCATGAAGATCGACAGCAAGATGACCCCGGTCTCTCAGCAGGCGCTTTCCGCGCAGCACACCGCGATGCTCGCGCGGGCCATCATGAACGACAAGCAAGCGGCCGAGTTCGAGGCGCACAAGGAGTGCAACTTCGCCATCGCCCCCGCCGGGATCGGACGCTTCCGCGTGAACTGCTATGTCCAGCAGGGCCAAGTCGCGGCCGTGCTCCGCGTGATCACGACCACGATCCCGAACTTTGACGACCTCAAGCTGCCGCCAGTGCTGAAGGACGTGGGCATGACCAAGCGGGGGCTGGTCCTGTTCGTCGGCGGCACCGGCTCGGGCAAGTCCACATCCCTCGCCGCGATGATCGACTACCGCAATCAGAACTCCCACGGTCACATCATTACCATCGAGGACCCCGTCGAGTATGTTCATCCCCACAAGAACTGCCTGATCAGCCAGCGCGAGGTCGGCGTGGACACCGAGTCCTGGGAGGCCGCGCTCAAGAACACCCTGCGCCAGGCGCCCGACGTGATCCTGATCGGCGAGATTCGCGATCGCGAAACGATGGAGCACGCCATCGCCTTCGCGGAAACCGGCCACCTGTGCCTCGGCACGCTGCACGCCAACAACTCCAACCAGGCCATGGACCGCATCATCAACTTCTTCTCCGAGGAGCGCCGGCAGCAGCTCCTCATGGACCTGTCGCTCAACCTGAAGGCGGTGGTGTCCCAGCGCCTCATCCCGCTAAGAGAGGGCAAGGGCCGCGCGTGCGCGGTCGAAGTGCTGCTGAACTCGCCGCTGATCTCGGATCTCATCTTCAAGGGCGAGGTGCACGGCATCAAAGAGATCATGAAGAAGTCGCGCGAGCTCGGCATGCAGACCTTCGACCAGGCGATCTTCGACCTCTACGAGGCCGGCCGCATCAGCTATGAAGACGCGCTGCGCTTCGCCGACTCCACCAACGAGGTTCGCTTGAATATCAAGCTGAATGGAAAAGAAGCAAAGAACAAAGACCTGGCGGGCAATCTGCAACTGGCAGTGGCGTAAGACGGACTGGCGCCTAGCCGCTGATACCCCCGGCGACGCCCCACGGCGCACTGGTTATGGGGACCGAACAGAACTCCGACTGTACGTGGGTATCGCTGCCGCCAAGCGTCACGATGACCCGCTGCCCGGGGTGAACGCTGTGCGATTGCGTCTCTGTGAAGATCACCACGGGCCCGGCATCCAGCCGCACGACGAGCTGTTCGGCCGTTTCGGGCGCCACCTTGTGCTCGAGCGCCTCGGCATCGAACGCATGGATATCGCGTACCAGCGGAACATCCCGCACGCTCTCCACCGTTCCCCAGGTTGAACCCGGCGGCGTGGTGCAGAAATCCGGATCCTGCAATCCGTAAGGCGCGGAGAGGCTGAACGTTGCCGCGACGATGAGCTGGGCGAGCGCTGTCATTTCTTGCCCTCCTGACGTACTGGCATCGGCAGTACGTTTTTCCGGGCGAGCTCCAACGACGGAGCCGACTCGTGGGTATATCCCGCCTGCTCACGCCGCACGCGCTCGAACGTCTTGCGCACGTCGGTACCGTAGCTCGGCGAGTAGCGAAACGAGGGGTCGAAGATGCTCTTCATGGCCGTGCTCTCACGATCGCCTCCTTAAGCAAGGAAATTTGGCTAGGGTCGATCTTGCCGAGCGAAGGTGTCGGTTTCGTGTCCGTCCGGCACGGTCGAATTTCAATCGTCACGTCCGGCGATTCGCCGGCAAGCCGCGGCGATTTTCTTCCAGGCGCGATCACATCCTAGAGGCTCCGGATGGCGCGCAGCCGATCCTGCGATGCTGTCGCATCCCACGGAGGTGGCGAAGCTGATCATCGAGGCTGCGAAGCCGCGCCGCTCAAGTAGAACTGGCGTTAAGGGGGCAGAATAGACTGAGCTTGAGCCCGCCTTCGCCCTGGAGCCCGCTGCGCAACCGGCTGTTTCGCGCCGTGTGGCTCGCGACGCTGGTGTCGAACGTCGGCACCTGGATGAACGACGTGGGCTCGGGGTGGCTGATGACCTCGCTGTCCAGCTCGCCGGCGATCGTCGCGCTGGTCTCGGCGGCGAACACGCTTCCGGTCATGCTGCTCGCGCTGCCGGCGGGGGCGATCGCCGACATTGTCGACCGCCGGCGCCTACTGACTGGAGTCCAGGTCTATTTCACCTTCGTGATCGGCGCGCTCGCCGTGCTCACGTTCTTCGAGCTGGTCACGCCTTGGATGCTGCTCGCCTTCAGCTTCGCCGTGGGCGCCGGCACGGCGCTCGCGCTGCCGGCGTTCGCCGCGATCGTGCCCCAGCTCGTCGGGCCGGCCGAGCTGCCCGCGGCGGTCGCGCTGAACAGCATCGGCATCAACATCTCGCGCGCCATCGGCCCGGCGGTCGGCGGGCTCCTGATCGCGGCGGCGGGACCGTGGCTGGTCTTCGCGCTGGATGCGATCTCCTCGATCGGCGTGCTGATCGTGCTCATGCGCTGGCGATCGGCCCCGCGCCAGAGCACGCTCCCCGCCGAGCGCTTCTTCAGCGCGATCCGCGTCGGCCTGCGCTTCATCGCGCATACGCGAGCGCTGCAAGAGGTGCTCATCCGCGGCGCGGGATTCTTCATCTTCGCCAGCGCGACCTGGGCGCTGTTTCCGCTGGTGGTGCGCCAGGAGCTGCAGCGCGGGCCCGAGGTGTACGGCCTGCTCCTGACCTGCATCGGTGTGGGGGCGGTGGCCGGCGCGGTCCTCCTGCCGCGGGTCAGGGAGAAGACGACGCGCAGCGCGCTGGTCGCGTGCGCGACGGGACTCTACGCGCTCGCCGCCCTGATGCTCGCGCATGTGCACAACCTTGCGCTGCTGGTCGCTGCGATGCTCGCGACCGGCGCCGCATGGATCGCGATCCTCGCTTCGCTGCAGGTTTCGGCGCAGCTCGCGCTGCCCGACTGGGTGCGGGCGCGCGGACTCGCGGCCTTCGCGATGGTGTTCACCGGCGGCATGGCGCTCGGAGCCATCGGCTGGGGACAGGTGGCGGCACGCCTAGGGATACCCGCGGCGCTCACCGCCTCGGCCGTCGGCATGCTTGCCGCCATCGGGCTCACCTGGCGCTTCCACCTCCGCGAGGGCAAGGCGCCCGACTTCACGCCGTCGGGGGACTGGGCGGCGCCGGTCCTGGCGGAGGAGCCCGGACCCGACAGCGGGCCGGTGCTGGTGACGATCGAGTACCGCGTCGATCCCGCGCATCGGACGGAATTCATCGCCGCGATGAGCGACCTGCGCGAGATGCGCCGCCGGAACGGCGCATTCGCCTGGTATCTGTTCCACGACTCGGCCGAGCCGACGCGCTTCCTCGAGTCGTTCATGGACGAATCGTGGACCGAGCACCTGCGCCAGCACGAGCGCGTGAGCGTCGCCGACCGCGAGATACAGGGCCGCGCGAATCAGTACCTGATCAAGGGTGAGAGCACGCGCTCGACGCACTGGCTCGCCGACGGCTAGTAGTTGAATTCATGCCCCAATACACCCATGGTATGGCAATGGACACGATGCGGCCGAACGTGATGTTGCCCGGACGGCCGGGCAGCGCGATCATGCGACATGCAAAAATTCAGCAAAGACGCTGACGCGATCGCGAATCTCTCCAAGGAGCAATATCGCGTTACGCAAGAAGGCGACACCGAGGCCCCCGGCACGGGCGAATACCTGGATAACAAGGAACCGGGGATCTACGTCGACGTCGTGTCGGGCGAGCCGCTCTTTGCCTCGTCCGACAAGTTCGATTCGGGCTCCGGCTGGCCGAGCTTCACCCGGCCCATCGAGCCGGACAACGTGAACGAAGTGCGCGACACCGCGCACGGCATGGTGCGGACCGAGGTGCACTCGACGCATGGCGACAGCCATCTCGGGCACGTATTTCCAGACGGTCCGAGGGATCGCGGCGGATTGCGCTATTGCATCAACTCGGCTTCCCTGCGGTTCATCCATCGCGACGACATGGAGGCCGAGGGTTATGGGGCTTACCTGAGCAAGCTGGAGGACCGATGACCGAGCAGCGGACCCAGGAACGCGCGCTTCTTGCCGGCGGCTGCTTCTGGGGCGTGCAGGAGCTCTTTCGCCGCTACGATGGCATTCTATCGACGCGCGTCGGGTACACGGGCGGCACCCGCTCCAGCGCCACCTATCGCAATCACGGGGGACATGCCGAGGTGGTCGAGATCATCTTCGACCCGGCGGTCGTCACCTACCGGCAGATCCTCGAGTTCTTCTTCCAGATCCACGACCCGAGCACGCGCAATCGCCAGGGCAACGACGTCGGATCGAGCTATCGATCGGCGATCTTCTACACCAGCGACGAGCAAAAGCGCATCGCCGAAGACACGATCGCCGACGTCGACGCGTCGGGCCTCTGGCCCGGCAAGGCGGTGACCGAAGTCGTCCCGGCCGGCGAGTTCTGGGAGGCCGAGCCCGAGCACCAGGATTACCTCCTGCGAAATCCCGGCGGCTACACCTGCCACTTCGTCCGGCCGGGGTGGAAGCTGCCGGTGCGCAGAAGCAAGGTTCGAAGCGAGGCGTGACCGGGGCGGTTCCGCGCGATATCCGTGACCTTCGATCACTGAGAAGACTATGACGCCACGTGCACGGCCTGCAGCGCACGCGCCCACCAGGAAAGTTCGTCGAGCATCGCCTTCGAGTCCGTCCGGAGATACGAGAGCTCGCTCTCGCCCAGCCGTGCGCGAAGTGTCTATCGACTCGGCTGTGGAACGGCTCGCGGAGATCTAGCGAGATAGGCGTGGATCTGCGCGACGGCCGCGGCACCCTCGCCGATCGCGCCGCCGACGCGCTTCGCCGATCCTGCCCGCACGTCGCCGATCGCGAAGACACCGGGCACGCTTGTTTGCAGCGGGAGCGAGACGTCATCGCCGGTGGTGACGAAACCTTTATCGTCGACCGCAACGTCGCAGTCCTTCAGCCAATCCGTGCTCGGATCCGCGCCAAGGAAGAGAAAGACGTGGCGGATAGGCCGTCGCTCCTCGCGTCCGGTCGCGCGGTTGGTCCACGCCAAGCTTTCGATGCCTGACTGGCGCGAGCCGGAGATGTGAGTGAGCTCGGTGCGCGTTAGAAGCTCGATGTTCGGCGTCGCAGCGATGCGGTCGATCAGGTACCTCGACATGCTCGCGGCGAGTCCCTGGCCGCGCACGAGCATCCAGACCTTTGCGGCGTGCCCGGAGAGGAACACCGCGGCCTGGCCGGCGGAGTTGCCGCCCCCGACTAGCACTACTTCCTGGCCGGCGCACATCTTCGCCTCGACCGGCGACGCCCAGTACCACACGCCGCGGCCTTCCATCGCCACCAAGTTCGAGCACTCGGGGCGGCGATAGCGCGCGCCGGTGGCGATCACGACCGTGCGAGCGCGCACCGAGCGGCCGTCGCCGAGGTGCAATTGCATCGGCTCGTCGCCCTCTGGTTCGCATTCGAGGCGGCGCGTCTCCATCGGGATCAGCATGCGCGCGCCGAACTTCTGCGCCTGCGCATAGCCGCGGCCGGTGAGTGCCTGCCCCGAGATGCCCGTGGGGAAGCCGAAATAGTTCTCGATGCGCGCGCTCGCGCCCGCTTGGCCGCCGAACGCACGCCCATCGATTACGAGCACCGAGAGTCCTTCGGAGCCGGCGTAGACCGCGGCGGCGAGGCCGGCGGGACCGGCGCCGGCGATGGCGACGTCGTAAACCGTGTCGCCAGGGTCGGAGTCGATCATGCCGATGCAGCGCGCGAGCTCGCTCTCCGTCGGATTGCGCAGCACTTCGCCGTTCGGACATACCGCGAGCGGCAACTGCTCGGGCTCGGGCGCGTAGCGCGCGATGAAGGCCTGCGCGTCGCTGTCGGTCGCCGGGTCGAGCAGAAGATGCGGGACGCTGTTGCGCGTAAGAAAGCCGCGCAAGCGCGCCACGTCGTGCGAGCTTGCGGCGCCGACGAGCACCGGCCCGCCCGTGCCCGATTCGATCAGCGCGACGCGGCGCAGGATCATCGCGCGCATCATCTTCTCGCCGAGCGCCGCTTCGGCGACGAACAGCGCATGCAGCCGGCCCGCGTCGATCTCGAGCGTATTCGTCTCGCCCACCGCCACGCCGTCGGCGAACGACGGCCGCTGCGAAAGCTGGCTCAGCTCGCCGGAGAAGTTGCCGGGACCGTGCTCGGTGATCGGCAGGTCGTGCCCATGGCCGTCGCGTCCCGTGACGCGGATGACGCCGGAGAGCACGATGTAGATGCCCGGGCTCACCTTGCCCGTCTGAAGCACATACTCGCCATGCGCGAAGCGGCGTGGCTTTCCAAAGCGGTGCAGGCGCGCGAGTTCCTCGGGCGACAGCACCGGGAACGTCTGTGCGCGGCGCGCTTCGAGGGTGGGAGACGTCGGTGCGTTCATGGCAGCTCGAGACCGACCTCGTCGACGTAGCACCAGCTCCAGCCCTCGCCCGGCTCGAGTGAGGTGATGATCGGGTGCTTGGTCTGGTGGAAGTGCTTCGTGGCGTGCTTGTTCTTCGAGTCGTCGCAGCAGCCGACATGGCCGCAGGTGCGGCAAAGGCGCAGATGCACCCAACCGTCGCCCATCTTCAGGCATTCCTCGCAGCCGCTCGCACGCGGGCGGTTCGTCTTCACCGCGTCGAGGTGCGTGCAGCTCATCCGATGTATTTCTTCACCGTGTCGGCGTCTCGCTCCTGCGCTTGCGCGGGGTCGCGCCCGTACTCGCGCAGGGCGCGCCGCTGGCGCAGGACATCCCAGTATTGGTCGAGCTCGGCCTGGATATCAGCTAGGCGCTTCTTCTTCGAGGCGTCGAGCTCGCCCTGCTCCTCGAATAGCTTGTGCTCTTCGGCAACCAGAGCTTCGATGTGCGCGAACACAGACGCGTCGTTGGGCTTGGCCATGGGTTCTCCGGGGGTGCAGGCCAAGATAGGGGCAAGCCACCCGAACATCAAGCTCCCGGCGGCACGATCGTCAGATCGCCGAGTCGCAGCGCGCCAAGGATTGATCTAGTCAAGCTTCGTTACCCGAGAGGTTCACGCTTCGATGCCGGCGGGAATCCGATTCTCGGCCGTTGGTGCACGACGTTAGACGCTATTGGACCTGCGCTAGCAAATCGATACCCCCACGGGTACCCCGTGACTAGGACATCGATATCCCGTCGGAGGGATCTGGTGGCTCAAACGCCCGGCGGCGAGCTCGACAGGGAGGCCGTGCCTGTCGGGAGCCGACGAGCCGCCCACCGCTTGGGCGGCTTGGTTGAGAGGGCTTCCCGCCTAATCGTCTTTCCGGACGTTCGAAGAA
>DASYPG010000362.1:0-4365 GCA_036006885.1 Burkholderiales bacterium
GCGGTCGAAGTCGTCGCCGAGGTCGGCGATCTCGTCGCGCCGGCCCTTCATGAGCGGCCGCGCGCGCGTTTCCAGGCGTCCCTCGGCCGCCGCGCCGAAGGCCCAGCGCAGCGCCCGGATCGGCCGCGACAGGTACCACGCGAGGAGCCCGCTCACCGCGAAGCTCGCGATCCCGACGATGAGCGCGAGCTCCCACGGAGGAGGCGGAGGCGGCGGCCGGCGCGGCCGGCGCGCCTCGCCCTCGAGCGGCGTGAAAAGCAGGTAGCGCTCGCCGCCCGCCGCGGCCACTTCGCGCGCCGCCCGCGGGGGCTCCTCCGAGGCGGCGAGCTCGCGCGCGCGGGCGAGGGCTTGCACCGGCACGGTACGTCCGAGCAGGTCGCGCCCCTGTGCATCGACGGCGAGGAGCGAGGGCCCCTGCGTGCGGTGCGTTTCCTTCAGCCACTCGCGCAGCGCCTCGACTCCGCCGTGGCGCAGCGTCGCGGACGCGAGCTCGCCCGCCAGCGTCGCGCCTGGCCCCTGTGCAAGCTCGGGCTCGGCGGCGCCGCGGGGGTGATGCTGCAGCCAGACCGCGGTGCCGGTCGCGGCCGCGGCCGCGAGCGCCGTGAGCCAGAAGGCGAAGAAAATCTTCCAGAACAGGCGGCCCATCGCCTATTCCCGGGCGAGGTGATAGCCCTGGCCGCGCACGGTCCGGATGAGCCCCGCGGCGTCGCCGAGCTTGTGACGGATGCTGCTCAGGTGCACGTCGACGCTGCGCTCGAAGCGCGCGAGCGGACGCCCGAGCGCCTGCTCGGAAAGGTCTTTCTTGGTCACCACGCGGCCGGCGTTGCGCATCAGGACCTCGAGCAGGTTGAACTCCATGCTCGTGAGCTCGATGGGCCGGCCCTGCCACTCGACGCGGCGCTTTTCCGGCCACAGCTCGAGGCCGCTGACCGCGAGCGGCCCGGCGCCTTCCGCATGCGGCTGCATACGCCGCAGGATCGCGCGCAGCCGCGCCGCGAGCTCGCGCGGCGTGCAGGGCTTCGCCACGTAGTCGTCGGCGCCGAGCTCGAGGCCGATGATGCGGTCCACGTCGTCGCCCCGGGCGGTGAGCATGATGACCGGCACCCGGCTCGCCTCGCGGATGCGGCGCAGCGCTTCGACGCCGTCGATACGAGGCATCATCACGTCGAGCACTACGATCTGGTAGGCGCCACCCGCCGCGAGCCGCGCGGCGCTCTCGCCGTCGTGCACCGCGGTCACGGAAAAGCCCTCGCGCTCGAGGTACTCCGCGAGCATGCCGGAGAGCTCGATGTCGTCGTCCGCGAGCAGGACCGCTGTCACGGCGCCGATGATACTGGGCGGTTACTCCTGCTAGCCACCCTTTACCCAGCTTTACCGGCCGCTTACGCACCTTTGGGCGCCGCGCGCGGACACTGGCGAGGGCCGAACTTCCCGCCGTCCAACAGGGGTCCCACCTCATGCGCGAGCACATCAAGGCGTTCCTGCTGGCGAGCAGCCTTGCCTTCGGCATTCCCACGTTCGTCGAGGCCGAGCCGCTCGAGCGCGCTGCCGGCGAGCCGCACGAAATGCGCGCCATGCGCTGGCTGCGCAAGCTCGACCTCACCGGTGCGCAGCGCGACCAGATCTTCCGCATCTTCCACGACCAGGCCCCGACGACGCGCGAGCAGATGAAGCGCGTCCACCGCGCCTGCGAAGCGCTGCGCCAGGCCGCACTCTCGCCCGACTTCGATCGCGCGCAGGCGGGCAGCCTGGCGGATGCCGCAGCCAAAGCGCTTTCCGACATGGCCCTGCTGCGCGCCGAAACCCTGAGTCGCGTGGCCGCTGTCCTCTCGCCCGAGCAGCGCGGCAGGCTGGTTCTGTTTCGTTCGCAGTGAAAGCCTTACGCGACTTTACTTTCGGCTGACCGCGCTTTACGCGTGCGCCGCCCAAGCTTTGCGCCCGGGTAATCCAGCTCACTACATAAAGGGATGATCATGCTCAAGAGGCTCATGGTTGCAGCTACGCTGGCGCTCGGCGCGTCGGGCGCATTCGCACAGGAAACCGGCTGGTATGGCGGGCTCGACGTCGGCGGCAGCCATCTCTCCGGAATCAACGTCGGCGACTCGCTCGACAAGAGCGACATGGCCTTCGACGTGAACCTAGGCTATCGCCTCAACCGCAACTTCGCGGTCGAAGGCGCCTATACCGACCTCGGCAAGTTCCACTTCAGCTCGGCGGCCGGCGACGGCGACCTGAAGCCGACGGCGGTCTCGCTTTCCGCGGTTGGCATCCTGCCGCTGCAGTCGAACCTTTCGCTCTACGGCAAGGCCGGCATCGCCCACACCGAGACCAAGGCCGGCGGACCCTTGGACTCTTCCGACACGAAGGACGGGCTGCTCGCGGGCGCGGGCGCCATGTACGACTTCAACCGCAACATCTACGCCAAGGCGGGCTGGGACCGCTTCGACGACGTCGGCAACGACGCCACCGGCAAGGGTCACGCCGACCTCTATTCCCTCGGAGTCGGCTATCGCTTCTGAGATTTGAGCCTGGTTTCCACGGCCCGGACGAAGAAAGCGGCACCGTACGGTAACGCGGCGTCGTTGAAGTCGTAGCCCGGGTTGTGGACCTCGCAGGCGCCCTCGCCGTCGCCGTTGCCGACGTTGATGTAGCAGCCGGGCACCTCGGCGAGCATGTAGGAAAAATCCTCCGAGGCCATGATGAGCGGCGGGTCGCGCCGCACCTTGTCCGGGCCGACCAGCTCGGCGCAGATGCCGGCGGCGAACTCGGCCTCCCTGGCGTCGTTCACGAGCGGCGGGAAGATGGGGCGGAAATCGGTGTTCGCGCTCGCGCCGAAGCCGGCGGCCACGCCTTGCGCGATGCGCGCTAGGTTGCGCCCGATCATCTCCATCACCTCGGTCGAGAACGCCCTGACCGTGCCCGAAAGCCGCGCGCTCTGCGGGATCACGTTATAGGCGTCGCCGCCATGGATCTGCGTCACCGACACCACCGCGGTCTCGACCGGACGCACGTTCCTCGAGACGATGCTCTGGATCGCGCTCGCGATGTGGGCCGCCGCGAGCACCGGGTCGATGCCCGACTCCGGCCGCGCGCCGTGCGCGCCGCGGCCCGCGACGTCGATGTCGAAGAAGGCGCCGCCCGCCATCATCGGCCCGGAGCGCACGGCAAAGCGCCCGAGCCCCATGCCGGGGCGATTGTGCATGCCGAAGAGCGCGTCGCAGGGAAAACGGCGGAACAGCCCGTCCTCGACCATCGCTTTCGCGCCGCCGATGCCTTCCTCGGCAGGCTGGAAGATGAAATGCACCGTGCCGTCGAACTCGCGCGTACGCGCAAGGTGCTGTGCCGCGCCGAGCAGCATCGTGGTGTGGCCGTCGTGCCCGCACGCGTGCATGACGCCGTTATGGCGCGAGCGATGCTCAAACGTGTTCGCCTCCTGGATCGGCAGCGCGTCCATGTCGGCGCGCAGTCCGACGCTGTTTGCCGATTTTCCACTCTTGAGGACACCCACTACACCCGTCTTGCCGATCCCGCGATGTACCTCGATGCCGAACGATTCGAGCCGCGCTGCGACGAGCTCTGAGGTTCTTTTTTCCTCGAAGCCGAGTTCGGGATGCGCATGGATGTCGCGCCGCCACTCGCGCATCTCAGCTTGCAGTGCTTCAGGGATGAACATCTTCGGAAAACCAGTCGTCCGGCAGCTCCGTCCCGATCTTTAGCTGCCGCGCCTTGGCCAGGACCGCGGCGCCGGCGGCGGCGAACTGCAGGCCGGTGCCGACGTTGTTGGCGAAGCAGGTGATCTCGGATTCCTCGCGTCGTCCCGGCGCCTTGCCGGCGAGGAGGTCGCCGAGGTCGGGGTAGCTGTGCGCCGGGTCTTTCCACCAGCCCTCGTCGTTCTCCTTCCTTGCGTTCAGCGTCCCGGGCATCACGTTGCTGATCTGCTTCGCCTGCTGGCGGTTGTGCACGAGCACGCGACTGCAGCGCCCGAGCACCTCGGCGTCGATCTCCTGCAACTTGATGCAGCCGATGTGCATTCCCGGCCTGAGCCACTTCGGCTCGATCACACGAACCATGGAGGAGGTCGCCGCGAGGATGACATCCGCGCCTTCCACGCATGCCTCGATGGTGTTCAATGTCTTGACGTTTTCGTGCTGGGAAGCGAACGCTTCGCGACTTTCCGCCCTGGGGCTGAACACGCGCACTTCCTTGAAACGCCGGACTGCGCGCGCGGCCATGAGCTGGGCGCCGGCCTGCCAGCCGGTGCCGATGAGGGCGAGCGTGGAGACGTTCTCGCGTGCGAGGTGCTTGAGCGCGAGCCCGCTCGCCGCGCCGACGCGCAGGCGCTGCATCACGCCGTCGGGGAACATC
>DASYPG010000363.1:0-8999 GCA_036006885.1 Burkholderiales bacterium
GGACCGAGAGCGCGGTGGTTTCTTCCTGCATGCCGCCAGAGTCGGTGAGGACCAGCGTAGCGCCTGCCATAAGGCCGAGCATCTCCAGATAGCCCTGCGGCGGCAGGACCACGATGCGACCGGTCTGGAGCACGTCGGCGAAGCCGAAGCCATCGACCCGCGCCACGGTGCGCGGATGCAGCGCGCACACCAGCGGCAGCCTTGCCGACACCTCGCACAGGATCTGGAGCGACTCGCGCAGCGCCTCCGGCTCGTCGACGTTCGATGGACGATGCAGCGTGACCACGCCGTATCCCTCGGCGCCGAACCCTGCGCGCGCGGCTTGCAGCGTCCGCGCGGCGGGCACGGCGCGGCTCCTGTGGAACAGCAGCGAATCGATCATCACGTTGCCCGCGAAATTCATTCGCTCGCCGGGTATGCCTTCGCGCGTAAGGTTGTCGTGCGCCGAGCGTTCGGTCGTATAGAGGAGATCGGAAATCTGGTCGGTGAGGACGCGGTTGATCTCCTCCGGCATGGCGCGGTCGAAGCTGCGCAGACCCGCTTCGACGTGCGCCACCGGCACGCCCTTCTTCACCGCCACCAGGGTGCAGGCGAGCGTGGAATTGACGTCGCCCACCACGACCACGCATGAAGGCTGGTGCTCGTCGACGACCGGCTCGAAGCGGCGCATCACCTCGGCGGTCTGCACCGCGTGGGTGCCGGAGCCGACACCGAGATTGATGTCCGGGCGCGGCAGGGCGAGGTCCTCGAACAGGCGGTCGTTCAGCATAGGGTCGTAGTGCTGGCCCGTGTGCACGAGCACCGCCGGGGGCAACGCGGGGTTGTCGCGGAAGGCGCGCAGCAGCGGCGCCATCTTCATGTAGTTCGGCCGCGCGCCGACCACGCAGAGCAGCGCGCCAGGGTTGTCTCGCAGATTGCCCATCAAGGAGAGCCTATCCGCCGGGAGGCGGTTGCTACAACACTAGTGCTTTCGCTCTAACCGGAAGGGGCCGTGAACATCGTGAGAAAAAGAAAAGGCGGGTTCATCGCAAGGGACGAACCCGCCGGTCTTCCCGGACGTCGCGGCCTGTGAATCAGGCCGGCACGCGCCGGCGACGGTAGGCCGCGGCCAGGCCCAGCAGGCCGAGGCCCACCAAAGCCAGGGTCCCGGGCTCCGGCACGTTCACTTCGAAGTCACCGGAAAACACAGTCAGCCCGCTGCCGCTGCTCTTCAGTTCGAGGATCTCGGTCACGGAGTAGGGGCCGCTCGGAGACCAGCCGCCATCTGCGGAACCCGAGTAGGCGCCCGATCCGGAGCCCGCGGTGCCGATGAGCGTGCCCTGCCCGAACAGGGCGTTTCCGTCATCGTAGTACGCGCTCTGCTGGAAGGAGGCACCCGTGCCGCTCAGCGATCCGCCGTACTCCAACGAGAGCCGACCGCCGTAGATATCGAAACCGGTATCGGAGAACGCGATGGTGAGGGTGTGCGCAGCGCCAAACATCTGAACGTTGACCGTATTCAAATCCATCAATGGGTTGCCGCCCGTGAGGATCGGCTTGGACAGACCCGTGGTTACATTCATCGAGAAATCGCCAAGGCTCTGGGTGAACGTGACCGCCCCGACGGTGGCGTTGGTGTCGCACGCATCGCCGTCGGCGCAGGTGTTCACCCCGCCGCCATCGACGGAGAAGCTGAGCGTCGGGACGGCGTGCGCCGCGGGCAGCACGCCCAGCAAGAGCGCCGCAGTAGTTGCTTGAATGATCTTGTTTCTCATATTTGTGGTCTTTCCTCTTCTGGTCTTCCCTCGGTTGCAGCCCGGTCCCCCCCGGGACCTGACCTCCCTATAAGCAAACCTCGGGCCAGTGGACGAATGCGCTGTAAATCAATTGGATGAAGAAGAGGCAAGACCCTTGCACCCCGCCGCTGTAAAGAGCGCCGACACCCCGCGGTCAAGACGCTTTGGGCGCCGCTTCCCGCGTGCGCATGAACTGCCGCAGCAGGTTCACCGTGATGTTCATGGCCTTCTCGACGCCGACCACCCGCTTTTCGAGCGCGGCCAAGTTAGCGGGCTCGCCGCGAGCGGCATCGGCGCCGCCGTTTGCGGTGATCGCTTCGCCGAATTCTTCCGACAGTTCGGCGATCACCCGCTCGACGTCGGCAGCGCCGATGGTGTGCGTCTCGGAAAGGAATGCCGCCAGGAGCAGCCGCGTGCACAGCGTGTTGATCCGGCGCGGGACCCCTCCGGTGTGGGCGTGGATGGCGGGAAACGCCGCGTCCTCGAAGCGGGGGTCGTCCTGCCAGCCGACATGCTTCAGGCGGTGCTCGATGTAGGCGCGGGTCTCGTCCTGGTCGAGCGGCCCCAGGTGGTAGGCCGCGATGACGCGCTGGCGCAGCTGCTGCATGCCCGGGCTTCGCATCAGGTCGCGAAGCTGAGGCTGGCCCACGAGGAAGCTCTGCAGCAGGGCGCGGTTCCCGACCTGGAAGTTCGACAGCATGCGCAGCTCTTCCACCGCCGCGGGCGCGAGGTTCTGCGCCTCGTCGACGATGAGAAGCGCCTTGCGGTTCTCCTGCACCAGGCCGAGAAGGTAGGCCTCGAGCTGCGCCAATACCCCGGCTTTGTCCTTGTCGCCCACGCCGATGCCGAACGCCATGGCGACGGCGCGCAGGAGGCTATCGGCATCGAGCTGCGTCGAGACGAGCTGCGTCGCGACCACCTTGCTGCTGTCGAGCTCGCGCAGCAAGCTGCGGATCAGCGTGGTCTTGCCCGCGCCGACTTCGCCCGTGAGCACGATGAAGCCCTCGCTCTGGTAGAGCCCGTACTGGAGGTAGGCGTGGGCGCGCCTGTGCCCGCGGCTGCCGTAGAAAAAGCTTGGATCCGGGCTGAGCTGGAAGGGCGCTGCGGAAAATCCGAAGTAGGGCTCGAACATGGCGCTCAGTAGAAACGGTGGTTCAGGCCGACGAACACCGAGTTCGAATCCCAGTTCGGGTTGAACAGCGGATTGTCGGTGTCGAACTTGCTGATTGCGACCCCCGTGAACAGGGTGGTCTTCGGCGTTGCCGTGTAGGTCAGGAGCAGGTTGAAGTAGTCGTTCCTCGAAGGAAAGGACACGGGCTGCACCTGATCGGAATAGACCCGCATTGCGCGCGCGCCGATGGTCGTCGACGGCGTGAGCTTGTGGTCGACATAGGTGGCGAAGCCGCGCTGCCTGATCACGCTCGCGAGGAGCAGGGCGTCCGGCAGAATGCCCAGGGCATCCGCCGAGATCTGGCTGGTCTCCCCGGCATACGCAGTGAACGTGATCGAGTTGCGCGCGCCGATGATGGCAAAGGACGCATCGACTATTTCGTTCAGGAACACGGTCTGCGTGTAGAAGGCGATCGAATTGGAGAGGAACTCGGGTGTGCCGCTCGCACGCTGGAACTGCTCGACGGCGGCACGGCGCTGGTCGGGGTCGGGGAAGCGCCCGGCGAACGCGGCGTCGAGCAGCGCGGTCGTATCGCCGGGCGCCAGCCGCAGGATCTCCTGCTGGTAGGTGGAGTAGTTGCGCGTATAGGACACGTTCCACGCGGTGAGGCGCGTTCGATGGGTGAAGCGAGCGAGGCGATAAGGGCCGAAGAACCGGTTCTCGTATTCGAGATCCGCCGTCGTGCGCGTGCTCGGCCGCCATGCGATCGCCGCACCGTAGATCGTAGTGCGCTGCGTCTCCTGCAGGATGTAGTTGTTTTCCTCGCTGCCGGCGCTTGCCGAAAGGCGCCAGGCAGCGTCGGGTTGCCAGTAAAGACGGCCGCGGTAGAGGCGCGCCTTGTCATCGGGACGATTGACCAGGGCGTCGTAGTGGCTGACCGAGGTATCGTCGAATTCGAGCGCCCAGCCGAAAGTGCGGACCGGGCCCGCGACGCGTCCGGTCCACTGCTGCGTGCGAAAGTTGCCGAGCGACGGCTGGTTGCTGGACGTCCAGGTGTTCCGGTTGCGCAGCTCGTACACCAGGTCGCGCCCTTCGTGGCGCACATACGGGCTCAAGGTCGCGGTTCGGGTCTCGATCCGGTTCTGCGTGGTGTTGGTGATGTCGGCAGGTCGCGGCGCGAACGGCGAGACGTAAGTCTGGGCGACATAGCCCGATCCCTCGACGAAGAAGAACCTTTCCACCGCCTCGAGGTTGGCGTAGGCGGAGAGGTTGTTGACGACGTCGTTGGCCTCGCTGTTCTGCGCGAAGAAAAGGCCGGTCGGCGCATAGTTGAAGTTTGCGGTGAGGCGCGGGGTGCGGCCTTCGATCCGGATTCCCGGCGTCACCTGCGTGATGAAATCGCTCCTCGCCTCGGTCGAGTCCGGGAACGCGTTGTCGGTGTAGGTCTCGCGAAGCGTGATGCTTGGCTGGACGGCCCAGCCCCCGGCGCGGAACCGGCGGCTCTCAGTGTCGCTGCTGAAATCGCGCGCTTGCGGAGCCGTGGGCGTCGCCTGCACCGCCCCGGGCGTCGAGCTCGTGCCGGGGGTCGGCGCGTACTGGCTCCTGGCGACGTTGGCGGCAGTCAGCAAGAGCAATGCAGCAGCGATCCGCCATGTCCTAGGTGCCGTAGGCATACGAGCCGTGGTAGGACCCGACCTTGGATTCCGGCGTCTTGTTGAGCAGGGTGTACACCAACGGACAGGACTCGACGGTCGAGAGCGCCGTTTCCAGAGCCCCGTGTGTCGTACCGTGCGCTTCCACCGTGACGATGACCTGTCCCATGTGCGTGGCGAGCGCGCGCGACTCGGTCGTGGCGAGGAGCGGCGGCGAATCGAACACGACGATGCGGTCCGGATAGCGGCTCGAAAGCTCGGCGAGCAGGCGGGTCATCGCCTCGCTCGCCAGAAACTCCGCTGCGTTGGGGTGCGGCGTGCCCGCAAGCAGCAGGCTGAGGCGCTCCACGTTTGTGTCGAGGACGGTCTCCTGCAGCGGCGCGCCGGCGCCCGTCAGCACGTCCATCAGGCCCTTCGCCGGCTCGACCCGGAGAATTTGCGGAATTGACGGGGCAAGCACGTCGGCGTCCACAAGCAGCACCCTGCAGTCGACTTCCATGGCGAGGCTCATGGCGAGATTGACCGCCACGAACGTCTTGCCCTCGTTGGGCAGGGCGCTGGTGACCATGATCAGGTTGCGGTTGGGCCCCTGCGTCGTCCGCTTTCCCAGAGCATGCTGGATCAGCGGCCGCTTGATCAGCCGGAACTCCTGCAGCAGCTTGGAGTGCTGCACCGCAGGGGTGATGAACCCCGAAGCCTGAAGCCGGGCCAGGTCCAGCGTGCGCGCCGGCCCGGGGTGCGGCTCGATGGGGCGCCTTACGGTTTCGGTCACGACGCGCCTGGAGGCCTCGACGGCGTCCTGCGGCGAATGCGTCGTGCGCGCCACGCCGGCCGCTTCGAGCTGACGCAGCCGCTTGGCTGCTTCTTCGATGAGGTTCATGTGCTCAGAACGGCAGCAAGGCGCGGAAGAAAACCGCCGTCAGGACGCCGGCATAGGCGGCGCCGAGCCCTCCCACGCCGCCGAGGAACGCGAGCGTGCCGCGCCGGCGGCGCCAAAGGGTTTCGGGCGTGGGGATCAGGGATACGGTGCCGAGCACCGGGCGGTGCGTGAATTTCTTGAGGCCGCGCCCGTCGTGGAACGTGGGATGAAGCAGGCTGAAGAAATAGCTGGCCGCGAATCCGGCGAGCACCGAGGCGAGCAGCGCGACGAATATCAGCATCTTGCGGTTCGGCGCGACCGGGTTGGGCGAGACCTGGGGCGGATCGACGATGCGGAAGCTCGCCACGCCGGTAGCCGCCTGGACTTCGCCGGACATCAGGGCCGATTCGCGGCGGGCGACGAGCGCGTCGTAGTTCTGCTTCTGGATCGCGTAGTCGCGGTTGAGCTGCGTGAGCTGCGCCTCGCGTTCGGGCACCGAGCGCGCCACGAGCCGCAGCTTTTCGAGCCGCTGCTCCTGCTCTTGCACGCGCGCACGCAGGCGCGCGACCTGCGCCTCGGATTCGGCCATCGCGAGCTTCAGTTGCGGGTAGACCGGGTTGGCGCCGGCGGGACCGGCAGCGCGCCTGCGCCTCTCCTGCTCTTCGGTGAGGCGCCTGCGCTCCTGGTCGCGCTGCGCTTCCGCCTCCTTGATGATGCGCCGCGTGTTCAGCACATCCGGATGGCCGTCGGTATAGCGCAGCAGCATGTCGTCGAGATTCTTCGTCAGCGTGGCGATGCGGGCGTCGAGCTCCGGCGTGGCGATGAGAGCAGCGCTGTCGGAAAGCGTGCCGACGAGTACCGGGCGCTCCTCCTCGTCGACGATCTGCTGCTTCAGCGCATCGCGCGACTTCTCGGCCTCCTGCAGCAGCAGGCGGGCCTCCTGCAGGCTTTCCGTCAGCGTCGCCATCGTGCCGAAGAAGTCGCGGCCCTGCGGCACGTTCAGGTCGATGTTCTTCAGCTTGAATTCCTTGAGGCGGTTCTCCGCCTCGCTCAGCTTCTGCTCGTACTGCTTGATCTGATCCTCGATGAAGCGCTGCGCCTGGCCGGTGTCCTTGGCTTTGGGCGCGAGCCCGGATTCGACGAAGATCGAGAGCAGCGACTGCACTACGCGCGTGGCCTGAGCGCGGTCCCGATGCGTGAAGCCGATGCTGTACAGGTTCTGGCCGCTGCTCTTGATGTAGACGGTGCGGCTCAGCCCGTCGAGCAGGTTCTCCCGTGCCTCGCTGGTCTTCGTCTCCAGGTCGAGATCGGTCATCCGCACCAGCTTCTCGAGGTTCGGCCGGCTGATGAGCGTGCGGCTGAGCATCATCACTTCCTGCTCGACGTTCGGCTGGACCGTGAGGCCCTGCAGCAGCGGCTTGAGGAGCGATTGCGTATCGACGAACACGCGCGCCGTCGCCTCGTACCGGTCGGGAATGCTGAAGACGAAAATCGCGCCTGCGACGGCAGCCACCCAGGCCACCACCAGCCCGGCCCAGCGGCCCTGCCACATGCCGCGCAGCACATCGGACACATGCTGCGGTATGAACGAGTTCATGACGCCTGGTGTCTCAGAACCAGCTTTGCGGAATGATCACGACGTCGCCGGGCCTCATGTCGATGTTGGCCGAGACGTCGCCGCGCCGAACGAGGTCCTTGAGCCGCACGCGGTACTGCCGCCCGCCCTCCGCGGTGCGCAGCACGGACGCGTTGTTGCCGTCGGCGAAGTCGGTGAGGCCCCCGACCGCGATCATCACATCGAGCAGCGTCATCCTTTGCCGGTACGGCAGAGCCTGTGGGCGCGCCGCCTCCCCGACCACCCGGATCTGGTCGCCGTAGGGGCCGTTGAACTGCGTGACGAGGACCGTAACCACGGGATCGCGGATGAATTTGCTCATCGCTTTCTCGACGTCGCGCGCGAGTTGCGTGGGGGTCTTGCCGATGGCGGCCACGTCTTCGACCAGCGGTACGCTGACTTTCCCATCCGGGCGCACCGGTACGGTGGTCGAGAGATCGGGGTTGCGCCAGACGATGATCTGCAGGCCGTCGAGGGGCCCGATCAAGTAGTTGTAGTCGGGCGACGCGATCTTCTCCGGTGCAGGCGGATGGGAGCTGCAACCCGCGAGCAAGGCGGCTGCAAATGCAGCCGAAAACCAACACCACCAAGCTGACTTCACGCTGTTTTGGCGCACCATATCCCCCGCGCTGGATCGGACATCCGATTGGACGCTAGCTCGTTGTTTTTGCTGCATTAGTGAACTAGAAGTGACCGCGGCAGTTTAGCGGTTGCGATACGACCGATGCAATGGCTCCTTCTAGCTAAACCGCGCCGGCGTTCCGCAAAAGAATGAAAGGGAGGCGCAGGCCCCTAGGGGGGGCCTGCACCCGTCAGTGCGCGGCTTTGAGCAGCTCGGCGAGCCGGCGGGTCGGAATGGCGTAGGTGATCCCGCTCGGCTGGCTGAAGGCGGTTTCCCGCGTGCCCTTGACGAAAACGCTGTTGACGATGCCGACCACGGCGCCGCTTTCCGGGTGGTAGACCGGGCTGCCGCTGTTGCCGGGGTAGGCTGTCGCGTCGAGCTGGAACACCGGGAATGACCCGGCGCTCAGCCGCCGCGCGACGCGGGCGTCGAGCTGGTCGGCCCGCGGCGCCGGGATCGCGATCGGCGTGACCGCCGCGATCATGGCGCGATGCGTCACCGGGAAAAGGCCGAGCACAGAGCCGATCGGAAACCCGGTGAAGAGATACCACTCGCCTTCGCGAACGGCCTGCGGGTCGCCGAGCGCCACGGCGGGAAGCGGTGCGCCGTCGATCCTGAGGAGCGCGAGGTCGCTGCCGGTGTCCGAAGCCGCCAGCCGTGCGGGGCGGATCTGCACCGTCCTGTCAGCGGCCGGGATGGCTACGGCAATTGTTTCTCCGCGCTCGTTGTTCAGCGTCTTCGGCACGACATGATCGTTGGTCGCCACGAGCAGCCCGTCGCCGACGATGAAGCCGGTTCCGGAGAAGCTGAACTGCGGGTTGCGCAGGCGCTCGAAGGTGCCGACCGCGACGATCGACGCCTTGACCTGCGCAATGGTGGCCGGCGCGCCCCTGTCGGCCGCAGCGGGCATCGCCGCCGCGGCTGCAAGGCTCAGCGCTGCAACGCTGGCGCGCCTTCGAATCGCTTCACGTACCACGGCAGTGCCTCCTTGAGCCCGGTTGCGAGCGTGTGGGTCGGCGCGTAGCCCAGGCGCTCGCGTGCGAGCGAGATGTCGGCGAGCGAGTGGCGCACGTCGCCGGCGCGGAACGCCCGGTAGACCGGGTGGAAATCCGCTCCCAGCAGCATGCGCAGGATCTCGAGCAGGCGGTTGAGCGAGGTGTTCTCGCCAACCGCGATGTTGTACACCTTGTTAACGGCGCTCGGCTCGTCGGTGAGGGCGGCACGCAGGTTCGCCTGGACGACGTTCGCGATGTAGCAGAAGTCGCGCGAGCTGTCGCCGTCGCCGTTCACCTCGACCGGATCGCCGGTCAGGATGGCGCGGATCCAGCGGGGAATCACGGCGGCATAGGCGCCCTCGGGGTCCTG
>DASYPG010000364.1:0-3977 GCA_036006885.1 Burkholderiales bacterium
TTAGATTTGGATTCGTCAGCACAACGTCCAGAAGGATGTTGTCGCGACCAAAAATCGCTACTGCCTCGACGAGTGAATACAGATCACCGCGAAGGACGAATCCGTGCGCACGACCTGCGTCGACGATTTCACGGACAAAGCTCGCTAGCTGATCGTCGGGCAGCGCTGTGATCGAGATCGCGAGCGGCTCTTTGGAATGCTCGAATCGCCGTCGCAACGCCATTGCGATGTCGGCTTCCGTCCTGCGAAACGAAAGCTCCGTCAGCGTCCGCCACTGAGCAGGCCGTATCTGCAACACGTCGGTGCGCAGTTAGTACGGCGATTTATTGCTTCTGAGCACTGAAGCCCCCATGTTTCTTCGCTATCCGAACGCATACGGCGACGGCGAACGCGTCTTCTCAGTCAACGCTTCAAATGAGTGTACGAAGCGGCGCTCGCGTCATCAATGCCGAGTTGATTTTTTCCGAGCGCCGGTTCTAGATCTTTTGGACGCGGAGATAACGAACAGCCGCAATTGGGACCGACTACTGCGGTAGTCGCCATGAACACGGCAGAAACGAATTCGGGCTCTGACCCCGAATTCGATTTGGAAATTGGGGTCTGACCCCGATTCTTATTTCGCGAGGGGGTCGGGGCGGATCTGGAGCTTTACGACCTTGGGGCTGCCTTCCTTGCCGCTCTCGCTATGAAAGAGCGTGCGCGTGCCGGAGGTGGTCCAGAGGCCGCGGCCTTTCCAGCCGGCTTTCTCGTTGTCGATGCGGCCGTCGAGGCTCTTCGGGAAGACGCCCATCGGATACGGGAGGTGCAGGGTGACGAACTCACCCTTCACGAGCGCGTAGAGCGCATCGCCGCCGTCGCCCATTGCGATCGGCACGTTTTTGCCGAGGCCGAGGATGCCCTGCCAGTCGACCCAGGTCGAGGAGCTCACTTCGGCGCTGCCCTCGACCTTCACGTCGCGAAGCTGCGGCCCGGGGAGGACGTGGAAGCTCCAGCCCTCGGGGCAGTGCCGGCCGGTCGCGGTGGGGCCGTTCAGCACCTTGCACTTGCTGCGGTCGAAGCGGCCGAGGTGTCCGCTCGCAAGCGACACCCAGAAGGTGCCGTTGGTGTCGACGTCGCCGCCGCGCGGGCCGTAGCCCGGAAGCGGGACCTCGTAGTACTCGGTGAGCGCGGTGAAGGTGGGGTTCGCGCCGGGCGCGACGCGCGCGATGCCGCCCGGGTAGCCCGCCACCGCGCCCCACACCGTGCCGTCGAGCGGGCTCACCGCGACCGAGAGGAGATCGATCGCGATGCGCTTGTCCTTCTTCGGCTCGAGCGGCTCGTCGGGCTGCACGTAGGCGCCGCGCTTGCCGTCGCCGCTCGTGTCGAGCACGAACGGCGTCCAGCCCTGCGCCGTCGCCTCTTCGCCGGTGCGCTCGTAGACGTAGCGGTTCAGCCAGCCGAGCACGTTCGCGCCGCCGGCGCCCGAGCTCGTCCAGAGCGTGTGGTCGTCGTCGAAGCCGAACGCGAGGTGGTCGGCCGCGAAGCAGGTGCGCACGAGCTTCCACTGGCCCTTCTTCGGCTCGTACACCGAGAGGTGCCGCCGCGCCTCGCCGCCGAGCGGAAAGGCCTTCGCCGACGGATGAGTGCCCGACGTGCAGAAATCCGGGTTCGGCCCCGAGGCGATGCGCGCGCCGAACCACACGCGGCCCTTCTCGTCCATCGTCGGGCTGTGGTTCAGGGTGCGGCTGTCCCAGATGGGCTCGGGTCCCCAGTACGGCGAAGGCCCGAACGCTTCAGAGCGCGTCGACGGCGTCTTCGGGTCGCGCACCGGGTGCACCACCGCGCTCGAGCTGTGCGCCTTCGGATCGAGGATCGGCACGAGGTCGGTGCTCATCTCGGCGGAGCCGTAGAGGCGCCCGTTCGCGTTCACGCGCGGGTCGCGGCGATCGGTCGAGACGAGGTCCTGCAGGTAGTAGGTGGACTGGCTCCAGTCCCAGATCGTCACCACGAGGTTGCGCGCCGTGCCCTTCGGCCGCGCGGGCCGCGCGAACGGCAGCGCGCCCTTCTCGATCGCCTCGGTCCACTGCGCGAAGGACCTGAGGCCCGGCTCGCCCAGCCGCGCCATGTCGCGCGCCATCGCCGCGCGCGAGCTGCCCGCGGTGACGCGCTCCTTCCAGGCGTTGAATGAATCGACTTCGCCGCCTTTCCTGAACATCTCCGGAACCGCGCGCGTCCCCGGCGTGCCGAGCGCGTGGCACGACTGGCAGCCGCCCTGCTTCACCGTGTGCAGCCACTCGCTCTGGCTCGACATCTTGCCGAGCGGGAACTCGCTCTCTGCCGGCACGTGCATGAGCGAGAACCAGTACATCGCGGGGTAGTACTGCGCCGCTTCTTTCTCTGAAGGCGCGGGAACGGCGGTGAGATCGAGCGCCATTCCAGGCGTCGCCTTCACCTTGGGTGAATCGACCAGGCCGTAGCCGCGCACCCAGACGTCGTATTCGGCCCTGGGCAGGTCGGGCACGAGATAGCGCCCCTCGCCGTCGGTGACCACGATGCGCGCGAAGCGCGTCGGCAGGTCCCTGGTTTCCGCGATGACCCACACGCCCGCTTCCGG
The DNA here is from genome assembly GCA_036006885.1 of Burkholderiales bacterium. GTDB lineage: Bacteria > Pseudomonadota > Gammaproteobacteria > Burkholderiales > SG8-39 > SCGC-AG-212-J23. The sequence goes on from DASYPG010000364.1 coordinate 2,594, forward strand.
GCCGTTGGGACCCGCGACAACTCCGCTGAGATAGTTTTGAGCCTGGACGTTACCGAGACCGACCGAAAGAAGCGCGAATGCAATCGCTCCGCAGCAGAGCTTGCCCATGTTCGCCTCCAACGCGAGTTCGAGCCGATGCTACTGCCGGGGTCGACACCCTCAATAAGGAACTATTGGACGCTTCGGGTAAAGGGAGTCAGACCAACATGTCGATCGGACTACGGCTGCTTGGGCTGGACCCGACTTTTTCGCGCACGTCCCTTGCTTCCAGGGCGCCTCGCCTGGTATTGCGCCGCGGGCTCGCGGATCAGGAGCTCGCTGGGAATGCCGAGCTTGGCATGCAAAGCCCGGATCATCGCAAGGGTCAGGGGGCGCTTGCGGGCGAGCACCTCGTAGACCCGATTGAGCTGCCCGATCATTGGAACGAGATCCTTGGGGCCGAGCCCCGACTGCTCCATGCGGAACCGGATGGCCTCGATCGGATCGGGCAGGTCCATCGGGAAGTGCTTGCGCTCGTAGGCCTCGACCAACGTCGTCAGCACGTCGAGCCGCTCCCCCTCCGGCGTACCGGCCTGCGCATCCATGAGCGCCTCGACTTCCTTCAGCGTCGCGCGGTAGTCCGCTTTCGTCCTGATCGGTTTGATTTCCATTTGCATCGCTCCGTCACACCCTCTGCGCGTCGATGCGGTCGTACTGCGCGTGCGTTCCGACGAAGCGGACGTAAACCACCCGGTACGGATAATTGATCCAGACCACCAGGCGGTACTTGTTGCCGCCGATGTTGAACACCACCCGCCCGTCGCGCAGGATGCTCGCCGTGCCGAAATCGCGCTTGACGTCTGCCGGAGCACTCCAATCGGCCTTCAATGCATGCCGGTACCACGCAAGAAGCGGCGCACGCGCACCTGCATGCATCCTCGTTTCCGAGAAGCGTTTCAGCGTTGACAGCGCGATCACGCGCATCGCGTACTTTAGTCCCAATTTGGGACTAAAGCAAACGGGCTTGCGGAGGCGTCCCTAGGTTTTAGGGCTCTGACCCCGATTTTGATGTTGGAGCTCTGACAGAAGCGTTTTGGACAGCGCGGTTACCATGCCGGCATGGCGCGCAAATCCGCCCAGGGCCGGCTGCTCCCGCGGCACAACCTGCTGCTAGCGGCGCTGCCCGAGGCCGAGTACCAGGCGCTGCTGCCGGCGCTGGAGCCGCTCGAGCTCGCACCGGGCATGCCGCTCTACGAATCCGGCCAGGCGCAGCCCTACCTCTACTTTCCCGTGAGCGGCATCGTGTCGCTGCTCTATCTGCTCGAGGACGGGTCGGCCACCGAGATCGCGCTCTCGGGGCGCGAAGGCGTGGTCGGCATCGCGCTCTTCATGGGCGGCGGCGTCA
>DASYPG010000365.1:0-28430 GCA_036006885.1 Burkholderiales bacterium
GGCGCCGCCGTCGAGCATGCGCACCATCCAGTAGAGCGCCGCGTCCGGATCGGAGCCGCGCACGCTCTTGTGGAGCGCCGAGATCTGGTCGTAGAACTGCTCTCCGCCCTTGTCGAAACGGCGCAGGTTCTGCGCCAGGACCCGCTCGACGAGCTCGCCTTTTATGATTTCATCCTTGATCGAATTCTTCAGGATTTCGACCGCGTTGAGCAGCCGGCGCGCATCGCCGTCGGCGAACCCGATCAGTCGCGCTTTCGCTTCCTCGTCTGCTTTCAGGTCCGTGCGCTCGAGCAGGATCGCCAACTCGTCGTTCCCCAGCGGATGGAGAACGTAAACGGCAGCCCGCGAGAGCAGCGCGCTGTTCACTTCGAAAGAAGGGTTCTCGGTGGTCGCGCCGACGAAGGTGATGAGGCCGCGCTCGACATACGGCAGGAACGCGTCCTGCTGCGCCTTGTTGAAGCGGTGCACTTCGTCGACGAAGAGGATGGTGTGGCGCCCGGAGCGCTCGAGGCGGGCTTCGGCGGCCTGCATCGCCTCCCGGATATCCTTGACGCCGGAGAACACCGCCGACAGGGCGACGAACTCGGCGTCGAAGGCCTTCGCCATCAGCCGGGCGATGGTGGTCTTGCCCGAGCCGGGCGGTCCCCAGAGAATCATCGAGTGCGGCTTGCCCGACTCGAACGCGAGCCGCAGCGGCTTTCCCGGGCCGAGCAGATGCGGCTGCCCCACCACTTCGTCGATCGACTTCGGGCGCAGCGCCTCGGCGAGCGGAGCGGCGGGCTCGGGCTTGCCGAAAAGATCGTTCATTTCTCCCCTAGAACGTCGGCGCCTTTGGGGGGTTCGAAGCGGAAATCGGCGGGATCGGTTTTCGGATTGCGCTGCAGCTTGAGGAAGCGAAGCCGCGTGGTCTGGCCGAAATTGTCGACCAGCTCCATCGCCTCGATTCCGGTGGCCGAAAATCCCATGCGGATGCGGTCGAATCCGGCTTCGGGATCGCGCGGCTTGGCCTCCAGCCATTCCAGGTTGTCGCGCGTGCCGGCATCGGAGAGCTCGAACGCCTTCTCCACGTCGCTCGACCCCGCGAGCAGCGCCGCGGGCGTGGAGCCGAGCGCTTTCGACATCCTGCGCACGGTCACCTGGTTGAGATCGCGGTCGTGGATCCACACGCGCTCGCCGTCGCCGACGATCACCTGGTCGATGGGCTTGGCATAGGTCCAACGAAAGCGCCCCGGCCGCTGGAACACGAAGCTTCCCTTGGACTCCTGGACGAGCTTGCCTCCGCGGCCGTAGACCTTCTGCTCGAATTCGGCGCGCGCCGACTGGCTGGTCTTGAGGAAGCTCCTGAAGCGCTCGACGGCGTCGGCGTGGGCCAAGCCCGCGAACGCGCTCAGCAGCAGGACGAAGACCGGATACCGCATGCGGCGAGGTTACTCCGCTTTCGCAGGAACCAACACCTCGCGATTGCCGTTGGACTGCATCGCCGAGACCATGCCGGCGCGCTCCATGTCCTCGATCAGGCGCGCGGCGCGGTTGTAGCCGATTCTGAGGTGTCGCTGCACCAGCGAGATCGACGGCCGGCGCGTGCGCACCACGATCTCGACCGCCTGGTCGTACAGTGGATCCTTCTCGCCCGTGGGTTCCCCAGAAGAATTTCCTGCAGATTCCTCGGGCGACGCCGGCTCGAGCACTTCTTGGAGGTACTCGGGCTTCGCCAGGCTCCTCAGATGCTCGACCACCTTGTGCACCTCGTGGTCGGCGACGAAGGCGCCGTGCACGCGCTGCGGCACGCCCGCGCCCGGCGGCAGGTACAGCATGTCGCCCGAGCCGAGCAGCGCTTCCGCGCCGGACTGGTCGAGGATGGTGCGCGAATCGACCTTGGAGGACACCTGGAACGCGATGCGCGTGGGAATGTTCGCCTTGATGAGCCCGGTGATCACGTCCACGGAAGGCCGCTGCGTGGCGAGGATCAGATGGATGCCGGCGGCGCGCGCCTTCTGCGCGAGGCGGGCGATCAGCTCCTCGACCTTCTTTCCGACCACCATCATGAGGTCGGCGAGCTCGTCGATCACGAGCACGAGGTGCGGCAGCGGCGCGAGCGGCTGCGGCTCGGCGGATTCCGGCGTGAACGGATTCTCGAGCTTGCGGCCCTGCTTTTCCGCCTCGGCGATCTTGTGGTTGAACCCCGAGAGGTTGCGCACGCCGAGCCAGTTCATCAGCTTGTAGCGGCGGTCCATCTCGGCCACGCACCACGAGAGCGCGTTGGTCGCCTGCTTCATGTCGGTGACGACCGGGGCGAGGAGATGCGGGATGTCCTGGTAGACCGAAAGCTCGAGCATCTTCGGGTCGATGAGGATCAGCCGCACCTGCGGCAGCTCCGACTTGTAGAGCAGCGACAGGATCATGGCGTTCAGCGCGACCGACTTGCCCGAGCCGGTGGTGCCGGCGACGAGGAGGTGCGGCATGCGCCCGAGGTCTGCCACCACGGGGTTGCCGGCGATGTCCTTGCCGAGCGCGAGCGCGAGCGGCGAGTGCAGCGCATGGTAGGCCTCCGAGCCCAGGATCTCGGAGAGGCGCACCGTCTGCCGGTGCGGATTGGGAATCTCGAGCCCCATGCACGACTTGCCTGGAATGGTCTCGACCACCCGGATCGAAACCACGGACAGGGCGCGCGCCAGGTCCTTCACCAGGTTGACGATCTGGCTGCCCTTGACGCCGACCGCGGGCTCGACTTCGTAGCGCGTGATCACGGGCCCGGGATAGGCGGCGAGCACCTTGACCGCGACGCCGAAGTCGGAGAGCTTCTTTTCGATCAGCCGCGAGGTGAACTCCAGCGTCTCGGGCCCCACCTCGGCGCCCTCGCGCCGCGCCTCGTCGAGCAGCTTGAGCGGCGGCAGGGGCGTGTCGGGCAGCTCCTCGAAAAGCGGCGCCTGCTTCTCCTTCTGCACCCGCTCGGATTTCCGGATCTCCACGATCGCGGGCTCGATGCGCAGCGGCGGATGGTCCTCTTCCCGGCGCTTCTCGGTCTGCACCACGAGGCTGCGCTCCTCGCGCGCCAGCACGCCGAGCTTGCGGTCGCGATGGCGGTCCCAGGCGTCGATGACGAACGAATAGCCCTTCTCGAGGGCATGGCCGACGCGCTCCGACAGCGCGAGCCACGACAGCCCGGTGAACAGGCTGAAACCCACCGCGGCGAGCGTGAGGAGAAGCAGCGTCGCGCCGGTGGATCCCAGGCCAGCCGCAAGCACCTTGCCGCCGGCCACCCCGGCGAGCCCGCCGGCCGCGAAGGGAAGCTCCACGCCCAGGCTGTGGAACCGCAGAGCCTCGAGCGCAGCGCTCGCGAGGAGCAGCAGCAGGAACCCGGCGAAAGCGATCGCGAGGGGCCGCCGGTCGACGAGTCGTCGTCCGTCGAGCCCGCGGTAGCCCCATACCACGAGGTAGAGGCACAGGACGACCCACCAGTAGGCCGACACGCCGAAGAGATAGAGCAGGAAGTCCGCGACCAGCGCGCCGACCAGCCCGCCGGCGTTGTGCACGGCGGCGTCCGTCGCGCTATGCGACCAGCCGGGGTCGGCGCGGTGGAAGGTCGAAAAGACGAGCAGCAGATACAGCGCTAGAGCGACCAGCACCAGCCACTTCGCTTCGCGCACCAGGCCGGCGAGCTTTGCGGGGAGGGGGGCTGCTTTTTTTTCTGCTACGCCCATCACGCCCGGGGAATTCTACCCCACGCGCATGCCGGACGCCCAATCCGGCGTCGCTCTAGGACGACACTTTATTCAGGTAGGACGATCGAGTCCCGCAGCACGATGTTGGAGCCGCGCATCTCGATGTAGCCGCCCATCTGCAGGTCCTTCATGACCCGGCTCACCATCTCCCGGGAAGCGCCGATCATCTTGGCGATGTCCTGCTTGGGCAGGCGCTTGGTGACGATCTTTTCGCCGTCGACGTTCTCCGACATGTCGAGCAGCAGCCGCGCCACGCGGCCGTAGACATCGAGCAGCGCGAGGCTGCCGATCTTGCGGTCCGCCTCGCGCAGGCGCCGCACCAAGCCGCGCATCACCGCCATCGCCATGTCGAAGTTCTCCGCCAGGCACTTCTTGAAGTCGCGCTTGGCGATGTAGAGGAGCTCGCAGGGCTCGATCGCCACCACGGTGGCCGAGCGCGGCTCGTCGTCGATGAGGCCCATCTCGCCGAAGAACTCGCCCGGGCCGAGGATCGTGAGGATCACTTCCTTGCCCTCGGCGTCGCTCATCATCACCTTGAGCCGGCCCGAAAGCACGATGTAGAGCGAGTCGGTCGGATCGCCGCCGGTCATCACGGTGGTCGACCGCGACACGCTCTTGCGGGCCACCATGCTGGTCAGGGTGCGGAGCGCGTCTTCGGGGAAGCTGGAGAACAGCGGGACCGCCTTCAGGACCGCTGTGGAAACTGTTGTTGTCATAGCCACGTTTTTTTCCCTCCCTTTGCGCGATTATGGTAGCAGAACTGCCTCGGCGCTTCCGGGGTGTTGCGCAGCCGCCTCACCTATAATCCGCCACTCATCCATAAATTCCTGCCACTCATCCGGAATTGACGTTTCGCGAATGCCTACGCGCCACGCCCGCCTGCTGATCCTCGGCTCCGGCCCGGCCGGCTACACCGCCGCGGTGTACGCGGCGCGCGCCAATCTGCGCCCGGTCCTGCTCACGGGCATCGCGCAAGGCGGCCAGCTCATGACGACCACCGACGTCGACAACTGGCCGGCCGACGCGGACGGCGTGCAGGGCCCCGACCTGATGCAGCGCTTCCAGAAGCACGCCGAGCGCTTCGAAACCGAAGTCATCAACGACCACGTCCACAAGGTTCACCTCGAGCGCCGGCCGTTCCTGCTCGAGGGCGACGCCGGCCAGTACACCTGCGATGCGCTCGTGATCGCCACCGGCGCCACGGCGAAATACCTGGGGCTGCCCTCCGAGCAGAAGTTCATGGGACGCGGGGTCTCGGCCTGCGCCACCTGCGACGGCTTCTTCTACAAGGGAGAGGAAGTGGTGGTGGTCGGCGGCGGCAACACCGCCGTGGAGGAAGCGCTCTACCTCGCGAACATCTGCCGCAGCGTGACCCTGGTTCACAGGCGCGACAAGTTCCGCGCCGAAAAGATCATGGTCGACAAGCTGACGCAGCGGGTGCGGGACCGGAAGGTCAGGCTCGTGCTCGACGCCGTGGTGGACGATGTGCTGGGCGATGCGACCGGAGTCACCGGCGTGCGCGTGCGCAAGCTCAAGTCCGGGGAGCTCGAGAGCATCGCCGTCAAGGGGTTCTTCGTCGCCATCGGGCACACGCCCAATACCGAGCTCTTCACCGGCCAGCTCGAGATGGAGAACGGCTACATCGTCACGCGCGGTGGGCGCGAGGGCCTCGCCACCGCGACCAGCGTGAAAGGGGTGTTCGCCGCCGGCGACGTCCAGGATCACATCTACCGGCAGGCCGTGACCAGCGCCGGGAGCGGCTGCATGGCGGCGCTCGACGCCGAGAAGTACCTGGATGCGCTCGCCGCCTGAAGATGACGAGTTCCGCCGCGCGACGCGCGACGTCAAGCGGTTGCCTGCGCCGCGCCGGACCAGGCTCTCGCGCGCGCCAGCGGCCCCGGTTCCGGTGCAGACCCGGCGCGACGAGCGCGCCGCACTCGCGGAATCGCTCGCCGGCCCACTCTCGGTCGACGACGCCATCGAGTCGGGCGAGGAGCTCGCGTTCCTGCGTGACGGAGTCTCGCGCCAGGTCCTGCGCAAGCTGCGGCGCGGCCACTGGGTGGTGCAGGACGAGCTCGATCTCCACGGCATGAACCGGGTTCAGGCCGCCGCCAGCGTCGCGGAGTTCCTGCGGCATTGCCGCGCGCGGCGCCTGCGCTGCGTACGCATCGTGCATGGCAAGGGACTGGGCTCGCGAAACCGCGAGCCGGTGCTCAAGGGCAAGCTGCGGAAGTGGCTCGCAGTGCGAGACGACGTGCTGGCGTTCTGCCAGGCGCCCGCGGCCGACGGTGGTGCCGGCGCGGTTCTGGTTCTTCTTAAGGAAAAGCCCTAGACGGCCGCTTCGTTGACTTCGCCGGTGCGGATGCGCACGACGTGCTCGACCGAGGTGACGAAGATCTTGCCGTCGCCGATCTTGCCGGTGCGCGCCGACTTCACGATGGCGTCGATCGCGCCCTCGACCTGGTTGTTGGCGACCACCACTTCGATCTTCACCTTGGGAAGGAAATCGACGACGTACTCGGCGCCCCGATAGAGCTCGGTGTGCCCTTTCTGGCGGCCGAAGCCCTTCACTTCCGTGACCGTGAGCCCCGTTACGCCGACTTCGGACAGCGCCTCGCGCACTTCATCGAGCTTGAACGGCTTGACGATGGCTTCGATCTTCTTCATGGCCGATCCTCCCTGGGTTGCGAGATCATTGTAACGTGGAAAGCTTTGAAGTCGTCGAATCCCTCGCCGGCGTCGACCCGGTGGAGTGGAACCAGCTTGCGGGCGCCCAGCCCTTCGTGCGCCACGAGTTTCTCTCGGCGCTCATCGACTGCGGCTGCGCCGCCGGGCGCAGCGGCTGGCTGCCGCAGTTCCTGCTCCTGCGGCGCTCGGGGGCGCTCGTCGGGGCGATGCCCCTCTTCGCCAAGTCGCATTCCTACGGCGAATACGTGTTCGACTGGGCGTGGGCCGACGCCCACGAGCGCAACGGCGTCCAGTACTACCCGAAGCTGGTCTCGGCCATCCCGTTCACCCCGGTGCGCGGCCGCCGCATCCTCGCCGCCGGCGCGGCCGAGCGACGCGCCCTGATCGGTGCCGCGCTCGAGCTCGCCCGCCAGAGCTCTTCGCTGCACGTGCTCTTCCCGCTGGAGGACGAAGCCCAGTTGATGCACGAGCGCGGCATGCTCCTGCGGCGCACGGTGCAGTTCCACTGGAGGAACGAAGGCTACCGCGACTTCGAGGACTTCCTCGCCCGGCTCAGCCATGCGCGCCGCAAGAACATCCGGCAGGAGCGGCGCCGGGTGGGCGAGGCCGGCGTCACGCTGCGCTGGCTCGAAGGCGCCGCGATCGAGCGGAGCCATTGGGAGTTCTTCAACCGCTGCTACCGCTCGACCTATGCGGCGCACCGCTCGAGCCCGTACCTCAACCTGGAATTCTTCCTGCGCATCGGCTCGACCCTGCCCCGGCACCTCGCAATGGTGCTCGCAGAGCGCGCCGGCCGTGCGATCGCTTGCGCCCTCTTTCTGATGGATGAAACGGCCCTTTATGGCCGCTATTGGGGCGCGATCGAGCATGTGCCGCTCCTGCACTTCGAATGCTGCTACTACCAGCCGATCGAGTTCGCGATCGGCCGCGGCATCGAGGTGTTCGAGGGCGGCGCGCAGGGCGAGCACAAGCTGTTCCGCGGCCTGATGCCAGTGGAGGCGCTCTCGGCCCACTGGCTCGCCCATCCGCGCTTTTCGCGCGCGGTCGAAGCCTTCCTCGAGCGCGAAGGCGCGGGCGTGCGGCGCTACGTCGACGAGCTGTGCGACCATAGTCCTTTCAAGGCATAGCTTTCGAGGCATAGGAGAGCGCGATGCGGCTTACGAACAAGCTGGCCATCATCACCGGCGCGGGCTCGGGATTCGGCGCCGGCATCGCGCGCCGTTTCGCCGAGGAGGGCTGCCGCGTGGTGGTGAACGACATCGACGCGAAAAGCGGCGAGCGCGTGGCGAAGGAAATCCACGGCAGCTTCATCCAGGCCGACGTCACGAAGGGCGCGGATTGGGCGCGCCTGGTGCGCGCGGCCGGCCCGGCGCTCGACATCGTGGTCAACAACGCCGGCTGGACGCACCGGAACAAGCCCTACCTCGAGGTGTCCGAGGCCGAGTTCGACAAGGTCTACGCGGTCAACGTGAAGAGCGTCTATCTTTCGGCGCTGCACGCGGTGCCGGTGTTCAGGAGCCGCGGCGGCGGCTGCCTCGTCAACATCGCCTCCACCGCCGGCATCCGCCCGCGGCCGGGCCTCACGGTCTACAACAGCTCGAAGGCGGCGGTCATCCTGATGTCCAAGTCGATGGCGGCGGAGTTCGGCCCGGACAAGATCCGGGTGAACTGCGTGAACCCGGTGTTCAGCCCGGACACCAGCCTGTCGGCGGAGTTCGCCGGCGGCGCGGTGACCGACGAAGCGAAGCAGCGCTTCCTCGCCACGATCCCGCTCGGCCGGTTCTCCACGCCGCTCGACGTCGCCAACGCCTGCCTGTACCTCGCCTCGGACGAGGCAAGCCTCGTGAGCGGCGTCTGCATCGAAGTCGACGGTGCGCGCTGCGTCTAGACTCTTTTCAAGCCACCGAGTAGCGCGGCGACCTGGGGTTGCTTGCGCTTGCCTTTCTGCTGCGATTCAGCCGGCTTCTCGGCGGCGGGCGCCGGCACGGCGGGCTCGTATGGCTTGGAGAAGATCGGGTCCGCGCCAGCCTTCCTTGGCTCGGCCCGCCGGCGCTTTTCCGGCTCGTCCCTGCGGCGCTTTTCCGGCTCGTCCTTCCTGCGCTTTTCCGGCTCGTCCTTCCTGCGCTTTGCCGGCTCGTCGCCCATGAGGGCCGCGACGGTGGCGCCGCTCGGCTGGAATCCCGGAACCAGTGCGCGCTCGATGCGCTTCTTGATCAGGCGTTCGATGGCCGCCATCGCCTCCATGTCCTGCGGCGCGACCAGCGAGATCGCCTCGCCGGGAAGACCGGCGCGGCCGGTGCGCCCGATGCGGTGCACATAGTCCTCGGGGGAATGCGGCACGTCGAAGTTGATGACCTGCGGAAGGCCCTCGATGTCGAGGCCGCGTGAGGCGACATCGGTCGCGACCAGCACCGAGGTCTTGCCGGCCTTGAAGTCCTCCAGGGCGGCCTCGCGCTCGGCCTGCGACTTGTCGCCATGGATGGCGTCCGCGTGGATGTGGTCGCGCCTCAACTGGTGCGCGAGCCGATTTGCCCCGATGCGCGTACCGGTAAACACCAGCACCTGCCGCAGGCCGCGCGTCTGGATGAGATAGGCGAGCAGCTCCCGCTTCTTTTCCCGCGCCACGGGATGTAGCACGTGCGTCACGAGCTCGGCCGCGGCGTTGCGCGCCGCCACCTGCACCTCGGCGGGATTGCGCAGCAGCGTCTTGACGAGGTTGCGGATTTCGTCTGGAAAGGTGGCGGAAAACAGCAGGTTCTGACGCTGCACCGGCAGCAGCGCGATGATGCGCTTGATGTCGGGCAGGAAGCCCATGTCGAGCATCCGGTCGGCTTCGTCGAGCACCAGGATCGACACCTGGTTGAACATCACCGTCTTGTTCTGGACGTGGTCGAGCAGGCGTCCGGGCGTCGCGACGAGAATCTCGACACCGCGGCGCAGCTCGTTGATCTGCGCGTTCATGTCCACGCCGCCATAGACCACGGTGCTGCGCAGCGGCACGTGCTTTCCATAGTCGCGAAAGCTCTCGGCCACCTGCACCGCCAGCTCTCGCGTCGGCGTGAGGATCAGTGACCGCACCGGGTGGCGCGCCGGCGAGGCCGACGGACTCGCATGGACCGAGAGGCGCTGCAGGATCGGCAACGCGAAGGCTGCGGTCTTTCCGGTGCCGGTCTGCGCGCCGGCCATCAGATCCCGTCCCGCAAGCACCAGGGGAATGGCCTGCTCCTGCACCGGGGTCGGCTTTTCATAGCCGAGCTCCGCGACCGCACGCACGAGCGGCCCGATCAGGCCCAATTGTTCAAATGCTGAAGCGATAGGCTTGAATTATAAAGTCAATTCAGCGTGCGCGCCGGACGCTCCGCGGCGCCTTCTGGCCCGATGCCGGGAAGCTTGAGCTCCATGTCCCAGTCGCTTTTCTTGACCGCTGCCTGCAGCAGGCGGCAAAGCGAGTGCAGCAGCACCGAATCGAAGCTGAGCGTGACCCCCTGGCCGTCGGAAGGATGCAGCGCGACTACCGGTTGGCCGCTGCGGTCGTGGCCGGTCTGGATGCGCGCCAGAAGCAGCGGCGTCTCGCCGAGCGGCCGCGCGCTGTCGCCGGCGTCGTACGGCTTGGAAAAATCCGCCTTCGACACCGCGTACTCATGCTCGAGCCCGAGCAGGGCCTTGCGCGCCTCGGGGCTCGCCTGGCTGCGAATGCGCGGGCTCGCCTCTTCCGCGAGCTTCACCAGGAGCGGCCACAGCAGCTTCACGAAGCGACGCGTGAGCGCAAGGCGCAGCTCCATGCTCTCGCTCGTCGCCGCCAGCATCAGCAGGCGGTCCTGCTCGGCGTCGTAGTCCACTTTGAGCTGGTGTAGGCGCATGGAACAATAGTATATGGCGTATGTGGTCCGGCTTCGCGGCGCGAGCGCGCCCGCGGATCTCGACGCGGTGCGCTCGCTCTTTGCCGAATATGCGCGCGGCGTGGACGAGCCGCGCTGCTTTGCCGGCTTCGAACGCGAGCTGTCCGACCTTCCGCAGGGCTACCTGGTGTTGTTTCTTTCCCACGAAGAAGGAGTCCCCGCCGGCTGCGTCGGCCTGCGCGAGCTCGATCGCGGCACCGCGGAGTTGAAGCGCCTGTACGTGCGGCCTGCTTTCCGTGGCTACGGCATCGGGCGCGCGCTTGCCGAGGCCGCCATCGGCGCGGCCCGCACGGCGGGCTACGCGCGGATCGTGCTCGACTCGCTGCCGAAGATGCGCGAGGCCCGCGAGCTTTATCGCAGCCTCGAGTTCCGCGAAATCGCCCCCTACCTCGCGCAGCCTACCCCCGGCGCAAGCTGCTTCGAGCGCCGGCTCTAGCGCGACCTAATCCGCTCCACCAGGCGCGTGGTGGAGCGCTCGTGCTCGAACGGGATGGAAACTACCCGTCCGCCTCGCGCGAGCACGTGGGCGGCGCCGGCAATGCGCTCCACCGGCCAGTCGCCGCCCTTCACCAGGACCTCGGGCCGGGCCGCGGCAACCAGCGCCTCGGGTGTGTCCTCGTCGAACCAGGTGACGGCATCCACCGCGGCGAGCGCAGCCACCAGTGCGAGCCGGTCGTCGAGCGGGTTGATCGGCCGCTCGGCGCCCTTGCCCAGCCGCCTGGCGGACGCATCGCTGTTCAAGGCCACGAGGAGCGCCGCGCCAAGCTCGCGGGCGCGCGCAAGGTAGGAGACATGGCCGCGGTGCAGGATGTCGAACACGCCGTTGGTGAATACCAGCGGCCGGGCGAGCTCACCGATCCAGCGCGACAGGTGCTCGGGAGAATGGATCCTGCCTTCGAAGGCGGGGGGCTTCACTTCGCAGGGCAGACCCCGTCGCCGACCTTGCACAGGTCGAAGATCCGCACCACCTTGACCACGCCGCCGGTATTGCGCGCGACGTCGACCGCGTCTGCGCCCTCCTGCTCGGTGACGATGCCCATCAGGTACACGATGCCCGCCTCGGTCACGACTTTCACGTGGATCGGGTTCACCTTGTTGCCGTCGAGCAGGCGACCCTTCACCTTGGTGGTGATGTAGGAATCGCTGGTGCGCGCACTGAGCGATGACGGCGCGCCAACCTGCAGCTCGTTGGTGATGTTGCGCACGTTGCCCGCGCCCTGCGCGAGCTTCTCGATCTCCCCGCGCCGTGCGTCCTCCGGGACTTCGCCGGTCAGCAGCACCGAACGATTGAACGAGGTCACGTTCACGTGGGTGTTCTCGCCGTAGCGCTCGCGCACGGCCCGGCTGATGCGGGTCTCGATGCTGTCGTCGTCGATCATGGTGCCCGAAGTGCGCCGGTCTTCGAGCGTGCCGTACGCCACGGCGCCTCCGCCGATGATGGCGGCCGGACAGCCCGCGAGCAGCAGGATCGCAACAAGGGCAAGCAGCGCGGCGAGTGGTCTCATGAGTTATTCTGGAAAAGCTGGAAGTCGATGCCGTCGCACAGGCAATGCAGCGCAAGCAGGTGCACTTCCTGGATGCGCGCGGTGCGCTTGTGCGGCACGCAGATATTCACGTCTTCGGGCGAGATCAGCGCAGCCATCTTGCCGCCGCCCGCGCCCGTGAGCGCCACCACGCGCACGCCGAGCTCATGCGCCGCCTGAATGGCCGCCACCACGTTGCGCGAGTTACCGCTGGTGGAGATGGCGAGGAGCGCGTCGCCGCGGCGCCCGATGCCGCGCACCTGCTTGGAGAAAACCTCCTCGTAGGCGTAGTCGTTCGCGATCGAGGTCAGCGTCGAGGTGTCGGTGGTGAGCGCTACCGCGGCAAGCGGGGCGCGCTCGATCTCGAAGCGGTTGATGAGCTCGGCGGCGAAATGCTGCGCGTCGGCGGCCGACCCGCCGTTGCCGCAGGCAAGCACCTTGCCGCCCTGCTTCAGGGTCTCGGCGAGGAGCGCGCTCGCCCGCGCGATCGGCTCGGTCAGCGAGCGCGCGGCCTCGAGCTTGAGCTGCGCGCTTTCGGCGAACTGCGCGCTCACGCGCGCCGAGAGTGCTGCGAGTGCTGCAGAAAGTGCTTTGTTCACCGCGCCGGATTCTACACCGTCACTCGACGAACACCTCGATCTCGATGCGCCTCGCGGGATTGGGATGCGGCGCGAGGCGGCTGATGCGCGCCTGCAGCGGCGCGCCGCGGTCGAGCCCCCAGGCGAGCGTGGCATTATCGCGCCTGGGGATATAGCCGAGCTTGCGGCCTCGCCAGCTCACGGCGATCGCATTGGGATCGTGCAGATTATCGGGCTCACGCTCGAGGCCGAGCGCGTCGCCGACGCGCAGCTCGGACCATACCTCGGCGGCGGCGTGGTAGCGAAAGCCCGCGAGCGGCGCGCTCTGGACAAGCAGCCGCACGCCGCCGGGAGCCTCCTGCGCCGAAGTGCCGCCCGCAAAGGCCGCAGCGAGCACGAAGGCGAGCACGAGCAGCAAAGTCCTACTCGCCAAATGCATTGCGGATCCACTTGATGTCCTCCGCCGGGCCGTCGACCAGGAACACGTCGAAGCGGCACTGCGCCTGGGGCCGGCGCGAGAGGTAGAGCCGCGCCGCCGCCAGGAGCCGTGCGCGCTTCGCCCCGGTCACGCTTTCCCCCGCGCCGCCGTAGGCGAACGCGCGCCTCATGCGCACCTCGGCGAAGACGAGCACGCCGCGCTCCTCGGCGATGAGGTCGATTTCGCCGAGCCGGCAGCGCCAGTTGCGCTCGACGAGCAGCAGTCCCGAGCTTCGCATCAGTTCCGCACACCGGTCTTCCGCTCGCGCGCCTGCGTGGTTCATGGCAGGCTTAACGGCACGGCCCGCCCACGGTTTACTCCCAATGTCCGGAATCCTGTTCGTCGTCGCCACGCCGATCGGTAATCTGGCCGACGCAAGCCCGCGCTCGCTCGAGGTGCTGCGCGCCGCCGACCTCATTGCGTGCGAGGACACCCGCACCACGCGCACGCTGCTTGCGCGCTACGGGATCGACACGCCGACCGCCGCGCTGCATCAGCACAACGAACGCGCGGCCTCGGGCAAGCTCCTGAATCTGCTCAGGGAAGGAAAGAACCTGGCGCTGGTGAGCGACGCCGGCACGCCGGCGCTGTCCGACCCCGGCGCGCTGCTGGTGGAGGCCGCGCATCGCGCCGGCATCAAGGTGAGCCCCGTGCCGGGCCCGAGCGCCGCGGCCGCGGCGTTTTCCGCGGCGGGCTTCGCCGCTGACCGTTTTCTCTTTGCCGGCTTCCTGCCCGCTTCCGCCGTAGCCAGAAGGAACGCCCTCGAGGCGCTCGAGGTCGACTACCCGCTGATCGTGTACGAAGCGCCACACCGGATTCTCGAGACCGTGCAGGACCTCGCCGAGCGCTTCGGTCCCGAGCGCGAGATTGCGATCGGCCGCGAGCTCACCAAGAAATTCGAGGAGGTCTGCAGAATGAAGCTCGGCGAGGCGCGCGCCTGGCTGCTCGCCGAGCCGCAACGCGTTCAAGGCGAGTTCGTCCTCGTGATCGCCGCCGGCGCGGCGCGATCCGCGACCGAGCTCGACGCCGAGCGCACGCTCGACGCGCTGCTCGAGGTCATGGCGCCGAGCGAGGCGGCCAAGCTCGCGGCGCGCATCACGGGGCTTCCCAGACGCCAGCTCTATCAGAAGGCGCTCCGGCGATCGAAGTAAAATCGAATCGATGGACCGGCTCACGCTGAAGCGTCCGGACGACTGGCACCTGCACCTGCGCGACGGCCCGGCGATGGCGTCGGTCCTCGCCGACGCGGCGCGCCAATTCGCGCGCGCCATCGTCATGCCGAACCTGAAGCCGCCGGTGCGCACGACCTACGAAGCGCTCGACTACCGTGAGCGGATTCTCGCGGCCCTGCCCGACGGCGCGGAGTTCGAGCCTCTGATGACGCTCTATCTCACCGACGACACCCCGCCCGAGGAGATCGCGCGCGCCAAGCTCTCGGGCAGGGTGCACGCGATCAAGCTTTATCCGGCCGGGGCCACCACCCACTCGGACGCCGGAGTCACGCGTCTGTCGCGCTGCTTCCGCGCCCTGGAAAAGATGGAGGAGCTCGGCCTGCCGCTCCTCGTCCACGGCGAATCGACCGACCCGGCCATCGACGTGTTCGACCGCGAGAAGGCCTTCATCGAGGAAGTGCTCGGCCCCACGGTCGAGCGCTTCTCCAGCCTCAAGGTCGTGCTCGAGCACATCACCACGCGCGAGGCGGTGCAATACGTGGAGGTGACCGGCCCCAGCGTGGCGGCCACGGTCACGGCGCACCACCTGCTCATGAATCGCAATGCGCTCTTCATGGGGGGCATCCGGCCGCACCACTACTGCCTGCCGGTGCTCAAGCGCGAGGAGCACCGCGAGGCGCTGGTCGAGGCCGTGACGTCCGGCAACCCGAAGTTCTTTCTCGGCACCGACAGCGCACCGCATCCGCGCGGCGACAAGGAAGCGGGCTGCGGCTGCGCCGGCGTCTACACCGGCCACGCGGCGCTCGAGCTCTACGCGGTCGCCTTCGAGGACGCCGGCGCGCTCGAGCGCCTGGAGGGCTTCGCGAGCGAGTTCGGCGCGAGGTTCTACGGCTTGCCGCCGAACCAAGCCACCGTCACCCTCGAGCGCAAGGAGTGGACGGTGCCGCAGCGGCTGAAGTTCGGCGACGCGGAGCTGGTTCCGCTGCGCGCCGGCGAGAAGCTTCCCTGGAAGCTCGTCTAGCCCACCCGGTCTTCGATGCCGTGCGGCCCTGGCTCGAGCGCCTGGGCGAAGAGCGCTCGCTCGATCGCCTCAACGCCCTTGCCGAAGAAAGCGATCTCCAGACGGCATCCGGCCGGCCGGTGCGGTTCGTGCCGCCCGGCGCTTCGGACCCGTACTACGAGGTCCAGCTTTTCGAGACCGGCCGGGTACAGACGCGGGCAGGCAACCTGCACGATCTCTTCAATGCGCTCGCCTGGCTCGCCTTTCCGAGGACGAAAGCGCTGATCAACGCGCTGCACGCCGAGGAAATCCCCCGCGAAAGCGGCCGCCGCGGCCGCCGGCGCGATCTGCTGACGCTGCTCGATGAAGGCGGCGCGATCGTCCAGTGCGACGACGCGGAGCTCATCGCACTGGTGCGCGCCTTTCGCTGGAAGAAACTTTTCTGGGAGCAGCGCGCCCGCGTGCAGAAGCACATGCGGTTTCGGGTGCTCGGCCACGCGACGCTCGAACAGGCGCTGACGCCCTGGCCGGGCATCTCGTGCAAGGCGATTTTCGTCCCGTTCGATGTCGATGCGGACGCGGTGGCGCACTCCTGGCTCGTCGCGCTCCCGGCGGACGCAACGCCGGAGCTTGCCGTCCCGCTGCCGGTGTTCGGCTATCCCGGCTGGCTGCCGGGAAGCGCGCACGCCGCGTTCTATGACGATCAGCGCTACTTCCGACCGTTCAAGGAAAAACTGGCGTTCCCCTAGGGGAACACCGGATATGGGCGCACCTGCCCCGCAGCCACCGCCTCTGGATGGCGTGACGTGACGACGGCGCGGATGTCGTCGACGGCGTCGTAGGGCACGTCGGCCATCAGCAACACCCTGCCCGCCTCGATCTCGCGCTGGAACTGGCGCAGCTTCGAGTTGGGTACGGACGCGCCGACCATGCTAGCAACCCAGGCGCCGAGCAGCGCGCCAGCCAGCACGGCGACGAAGAACCAGAACGGGTGCGGCCGGGTGCCCTCGATCGGGTTCAGCACGATCAACGCCCCGAGCACGGCGCCGCCGAGCGCGCCCAGGCCGAGCCCGACGCCCGCGCCGTGCATGAAATCGGTCTTGATGAGATACCCGGCCTCGTGCAGCTCGGCGAGATCGGTGCCGCGCTTCGCGAGAAAGTGCATGTGGCGGTCTTCCACGCGCGCGAGCAGCAGATCGTCGCCCGTGCGGCGCGCGCTTTCAACGTCGGGAAGAAGAAAGTAGAGGCGCCTGCGCATGACTCACCTCCTAAAAGCGGTTGCGGCTTCATAGGTTCCGCCTGCGGCGGTAAAATTGCAACGGGAGTCGGCCAGGCAGCCGCTGTGCGCAAGCACAGAGGAAAGTCCGGGCTCCGCAGAGCGGGATGCAGGGTAACGCCCTGGCACGGCGACGTGACGAAGAGGGCCACAGAGACGAGTCCTCGGCCGGCAGTACCGCGGGTAATTTAATACCGCGGCGGGCGAGGGGTGAAACGCGGCAACCTCCATCCGGAGCAACACCAAATAGGCAAGCGCGGTGTGAATAAAATCACACTAACAAGGCCGGCTCGGCCGAGCTTGCGGGTAGGTGGCTAGAGCCGTGACGTAAGTCACGGCCCAGAGGAATGGCTGCCGGCGCAGACGGGGCAACCCGGCCGCGGGCACAGAACCCGGCTTACCGGCCGTCTCCCATTAGTACCCTGTTCCCATTGCCACCCTCTTCGCCGGCAGATAATCTCGCAAGCGCAAATGAACGACAGACTCAATCGCAACGACGTCACGAATCGCGTGAACGTGGAAGATCCGCAGCGCGTGCGCGACGCGGTCGTCGCGCTTCTTGCCGCGCGCTATCCCGGCAGCGATTTCACCGCGCTGGCGCGGGCATTCGACGATCTCCAGGCGTTGTTCGAGGGCCGCTTTCCTGGCTATCTGGCCTGCGACACGCTCTATCACGACGTGCGCCACACGCTCGACATGACGCTCGCGATGGCGCGGCTGATCGATGGCCACGAACGCGTGTGCGCGCCGAGCGAGCGCCTCGGCCCGCGCCGCGCCGCGCTTGGCGTCCTGGTCGCGATGCTGCACGACACCGGCTACCTGAGGCGCGCAGCCGAGAGCCACGTCGCCAACGGCGCCGTCTTCACCAAGGTGCACGTGAGCCGCAGCGCCGAGTTCGCCGCCGCCTACCTGCCGCAGATCGGCTTCGGCGCCGAGGCCGAGCTCGCGGCGCGGCTGGTGCATTTCACCGGCTACGAAATGGACCTCGACGAGATCCAGGTGGCCGCGCCGCACGAGCGCATGCTCGGATGGATGGTCGGCACCGCGGACCTCATCGGACAGATGTCCGACCGCATGTACCTGGAGAAATGCCGCGACTTCCTCTACGCCGAGTTCGTCTGGGCCAATATCGCGCGCGAGAAGTTCGCCGACGGCCGCGAGGTGGTGCGCTACGCCTCGGCGGCCGACCTCATGCTCAAGACGCCCGGGTTCTACGAGTACGTGGCGCGCGCCCGCATCGAGAAGAAGCTCGGCGGCGCCGACCGCTTCGCCGAGGCCCATTTCGACGGCCCGAGCCCCTACCAGTCGGAGATCGAGCGCAATATCGTCTTCCTGAGGCGGCTGGTCGAGGCGGCCGAGCTCGGGCGCCTGCGCCGGCTGTGCTACTCGCTTTCGACTAAGCCAGTTTCGCGACCAGCCAGCGCGCTGTCCGCATGAGGCGCGCGTCGAAGCCCCTGCGCCCGACGAGCTGAGCGCCGAGCGGCAAGCCGTTGGCGCCGCGCATTAGCGGAAGCGTGATCGCGGGCATGCCGAGCAGCGTCCACGGCACGCAGAACACCGGGTCACCGGTCGCACCGAGACCGCGCGGTGCCGTGCCTAGCGCGGGCGCGGTCAGGATCGCGTCGTAGCGCTCCATGAAGAGCTCGTCGAAGCTCGCGCGCACCGGTTCGAGCGCGCGCAGCGCGCGCTGATGGTCGACCGCGCGCACTTCGCGTCCGCGCTCGATCAGCTCGCGCAGCTGCGGCGAGAGCCTTTCCTTGCCGGCGCTCCACAAGGGCTCGAGGTTCGCCGCCATTTCGGCCGCCATGATGGTGCGCTGCCAATCCCAGAGGTCCTGCGCCGACGGGAAGAGTTCGACCTCCTCGACCCGCTCGCCGAGCGCCTCGATGAGCTCGCCGTAGGCCTCCTTGGTGTCCGGGTCGGTGCGCTCCCAGTGTGGCGTCTTGATGAACGCGAGCAGCGGCGGGATCGGCGGCTCCTCCGCGGCAAGGTCGCTGAACGGGATGCGCGCGCGTGGCCGCGTATCCGGGTCGCCTTCATCGTATCCCTGCAGCACCTCGGCGAGCAGGGCCAGGTCCTCCACATTTCTGGAAAAAAAACCGACGTGATCGAGCGTGCGTGAAAGCTGCAGCACACCCGTGCGCGGGATCAGCCCGTGCGTCGGCTTGAAGCCGTAGACACCGCAGAACGAAGCCGGGCGAATGGTGGAGCCGGCAGTCTGGCTGCCGAGCGCAAGCGGCACCATGCCGGCCGCGACCGCGGCGGCCGAGCCGCTCGAGGAGCCGCCGGGCGTGTGCTCGGGATCGTGCGGGTTGCGCGTCTTGCCCGGCGAAAAATAGGCGCACTCGGTGGTGACCGTCTTGCCGAGGATCACCGCGCCCGCCGCGCGCAGGCTTTTCACGGCGGCCGCGTCCTCGCGCGGCGTGCGGCCCTGGTGAAGCACGGTGCCGTTCTCGGTCGGCATGTCGCCGGTGTCGAAGATGTCCTTCACCCCCACCGGCACGCCGTGCAGCGGCCCGAACGGCTCGCCGGAGCGCTTGCGCTCGTCGGCGGCGCGCGCCTGCGCGAGCGCGTGCTCCTCGTCCAGGAAGGTCCAGGCCTGCACCTTCGGCTCGAGCGCGCGGATTCGCTCGAGGCACGCCTGCACCAGCTCCTCGGAAGTCAGCCTGCCTTCACGGATCTCGCGCGCCGCGCCGGCCGCAGAGAGCATCATCGAGCGTCTTATCTCGCGTAAAAGACGCTCGGCAGCCACAACCCGACCTGCGGGAACGTGTAGAGCAGGATGATAGCGAGGATCTGGATGCCCATGAACGGCATCATCCCGGCGAAGATCTGGTTCAGCGTCACGTGGGGCGGCGACACGCCCTTCAGGTAGAACGCCGCCATCGCCACGGGCGGCGAGAGGAACGCCGTCTGCAGGTTGAGCGCCACCAGCAGGCCGAAGAACAGGGCGAACTGGTCCTGCGTCATGCCCGCCGGGGTGAAGTGCGGCAGCAGCGGGATGAAGATCGGCATGAAGATGATGATGATCTCGGTCCACTCGAGCGGCCAACCGAGGATGAAGATGATGAGCTGCGCCAGGATCATGAACTGCAGCGGCGTCATGTTGAGCGACAGCACCCACTTCTCGACGATCTCCTGGCCGCCCAGGAGCGCGAAGGCCGCCGAGAAGATTCCCGAGCCGACGAAAAGCCAGCACACCATCGCGCTCGTCTTGGCGGTCAGGAACGACGATTCCTTGATGAGGCGGACGAACTCCTTCGCCGTGCGCGCCACTACGGCGCTCACGGGAGATCCGGCCGGCCTTTCACGCCAGTGGGTGATGAATCGGTAGATCGCCGCCAGCACGAATCCGCCGAACGCCCCGACCGCGGCCGCCTCGGCGGGCGTCGCCAGGCCGACCACGATCGAGCCCAGCACCGCGAGGATCAGCAGGGCGAGCGGAAAGAACGAGGTGAGCAGCAGCTTGAAGATCTGCAGGCGCTCCCAGTTCCACAGCCAGTAGATGAGCAGGATCGCGCCGATGCCCAGGGCAAGCACGACATAGAACCAGGTCGGCGCAGAAAGCCGTTTTGCCGTCGCGGCCGCCGGTTCCGGCGTTGCCGCCGCTGCCGGCGCCGCCTCGGCCGCCGCGGGTTTTTTCTCCTCGGCGCCCGGCGGCGGTGCCAGTTCTCCGGCTTTCTCCTGATCCTGAGCGGCTTCCTCGGCCTCCGGTGCGCCGATCAAGCCGCTTGACTGCTCCGCTGCGCTGGCATCGGCGGCGATCGCACCGCCCGCCTCGACCAGGCCGGCGGTGCTCGCCTGTACTTCGGGGGCGGTGGCGATGCGATAAGTCGCCACGACGATCGCCGCGACGGCGAGCGCGGGAACCAGTGTGATCAGGAACTGCGTGACGACGGTGCGCTGCCGGACGCCGGTCGCGCGGTTCCCGGTCAACATTCGCCACAAGCCGGCCAAAGCATTCCCGCCACCAGCGGCGAGGGGGCGTAGATGCGGGGGAAGCGGCACGCGCCGCTCGCTCTCGGCGAGCGGCGGCATGAGCTGCGGCTTCCACTTCGCGAGCACGATGATGTAGCCGATATACAGGCCCGCGAGCATGAAGCCGGGGAAGAAAGCCCCCGCATAGAGCTGCACCACCGAAACGCCGGCAGTCGCGCCATAGACGATGAGCAGCACGGATGGCGGGATCAGGATGCCGAGGCAGCCGCCCGCGGTCAGCGCACCCGCGGAGACCTTGACGTTGTATCCGGCCTTGAGCATCGCCGGAAACGCGAGCAGGCCCATCAGCGTCACCACCGCGCCGACGATGCCGGTCGCCGTGGCGAAGATCGCGCAGGTGACGATGGTCGCCACCGCGAGCGAGCCGGGCACACGCGCGGTGGCGAGGTGCAGGCTCTTGAACAGGCGATCGATGAGCTGCGCCCGCTCCACCAGGTAGCCCATGAACAGGAACAGCGGAATCGCGATCAGTACGTCGTTCGACATCACGCCGTAGGTGCGCTGCACGAAGAGGTCGAGCACCTGGTTGACCGCAATCTGCGGGTTGACGCTGCGATAGGCGAGCCAGGCGAAGAACACCCCCATGCCCATGAGCGTGAAAGCCGTCGGAAACCCGAGCATGATGGCGACCACGATCAGCGCCAGCATGAGAAGCCCGAGGACCCCGAGGTCCGCCTTGTCGAGATGCGCGTCGAAGAGATTCGACCACGGCGTCAGCACCAGCACCGGGATCACGATCAGCGCCATGATGCCGAAGCCGAACAGCATCTCGCGCCGGATCTTCATGGCGCCTTGCCCTTGGTGACGTAAACGTCGAGCTTCTCGATATCCTCGTCCTTGACGTGCAGCTCGTCCTTCAGCTTGTCCACATCCACTTCCTCGACGTCCTCCTCGCGCGAGGGCCAGTAGCCCTGCTTGAGGCAGATGACGCAGCGGATGATCTCGACGATGCCCTGGACGAAAATAATGGCGCCAGCGAACGGGATCACCGTCTTGAACGGATAGATCGGCGGGCCTTCGGAGGTGATGTTCGAGGTCTCGTGGATGCGCCAGCTGTCGGCGGCGTAGTAATAGCCGGCATAGGTGAGCGCGAATACCCCTGGAATGAAGAACACGATGTACAGCGTGAGATCGATCGCGGCCTGCGTGCGCGGCGGGAAAAAGCCGTACAGCACGTCGCCGCGCACATGGCCGTTCTTCGCCAGCGTGTAGGCGCCCGCCATCATGAAGAGCGTGCCGTAGAGCATGATCATCGCGTCGAAGGCCCAGGCGCGCGGGCTGTCCAGCACGTAGCGCGAAAAGACTTCCCAGCTCACGTGCGCCGTAAGCACCAGGATCAAGAAGGAAAAGGCCTGACCGATCCAGGTGCTGACCCGGTCGATGAAGAGCAGTGTTTTTTGCATGAAATAAAACAGCCACCCGGCTTAACGCCGGATGGCTGGTCGGTTAGGCGAGCACCTGGGTTGCGACCGTTTGGCTAGCTCTTCTTCGCCGCGGGCTTGGCGGCCTGCTTGCCGAAGTAGTGGTTGTAGGCCATGCGCCGGTTGACGTTGGTGTCGAGGTCCCAGCGCACCGCGCGCTCGGCGAACGTACGCTGCGATTTCTCGATCTCGACGAACAGCGCGTTGTCCGAGCGCTTCTTCGCCGCGGCGTCGTAGGTCTCGAGCTGGCGCTGCAGGATCGAATCCGGCGTGCGGTAGAAGCGCACCTTGTCCTTGGTCTGCAGCTCGATGTAGTCCTTCGAGTAGCGGTCGATCGCCTTCCAGGACATGTCCTGCGAGGCGGCTTCCACGGCGTTCTCGATGATCGACTTGATCTTCGCCGGCAGGGCGTCGAACTTCGACTTGTTGAACATGATCTCGAACTGCTCGGCGTTCTGGTGGTAGCTCTGCAGCATGCACACCTTGGAGACGTCGGGGAAGCCGAGAATGCGGTCGGAGGTCGCGTTGTTGAATTCCGCGCCGTCGAGCAGGCCGCGATCGATCGCCGGGACGATCTCGCCGCCGGGCAGCGCGTTCACCGCGGCGCCCAGGCCGGTGTACACGTCGATCGAGATGCCGACGGTGCGGAACTTCATGCCCTTCATGTCGTCGGCCTTGGTGATCGGCTTCTTGAACCAGCCGAACGGCTGGGTCGGCATCGGCCCGTACGGGAACGAGACCACGTTGGCGCCGATGGATGCGTAGAGCTTGTTCAGCAGCTCTTTGCCGCCGCCGTACTTGTGCCACGAGAGCAGCATGTTCGCGTCCATGCCGTAGGCCGGGCCCGAGCCCCACAGCGCCAGCGCGTTCTGCTTGCCGTAGTGGTACACGAGCACGCCGTGGCCGCCGTCGAGCGTGCCCTTGGTCACCGCGTCGAGCAGGCCGAACGCCGGCACCACCGCGCCCGCGGGCAGCACCTCGATCCTGAGGTCGCCGCCGGTCATGTCGTTCACCTTCTTGGCGAAGTCCAGGGCGTACTCGTGGAAGATGTCTTTCGCCGGCCAGGTGCTCTGCCAGCGCATCGAGATCGGCCCCTGCGCGCTGGCGATCATCGGGAAGCCGAGCGTGGCTGCTCCGCCGGCCGCCACCGCGCCGGTCAGGAACTTGCGGCGCGAGGCTTGCGGCTTGTCTTGCTGGGTGTTCATTGCTCCTCCTGCCTTCGGTGAGTTTGACCAAGTGGGCGCCCGCCCTTTTGTAGGACCCTCGGTGTAGGACCCCCGGCGAGCTTGCGGCGGATTCTAGAACAGTCCGCGCCGCCCGTGTATTCCATTTCTACGTGGTCGACGGATCAAGCCGTCTCCCAGCGCGCGCAGGCTTCGCGCACCACGTCGGCGAGCGAGCCCCGCCCGGCGTGGCGGGCGCGCAGCCACGCGGCGTCCGAATCGCCGGCGCGCACGCCGGCCGCGAGCTCGTGCACCAGCTCCCCGCAGCCCAGGCGCGCCGCGTGCGGGGCGATCTTCGCCATCGTCGCGAGAATGTCCTCGCCGATGGCCGTCTTGCGGCTGACGTACGGATCGACCATCGTGCCGCGCAGCCCGTAGCGGCAGGCCTCGAAGCGGTTGAAGCTGTTCACGATGTAGGTGGTGCGCGAAGGCTCGAGCGGCCGCTCCTCGAGATGCCACGCGGCGAGCGCCTGGGCATAGGCGGCGAGCAGCGCCGCGCGGCGCACCGTGAGCGGCGTGTCGCACACCCGGATCTCGATGGTCCCGTACTCGGGCTTGGGGCGGATGTCCCAGTAGAAGTCCTTCATGCTCTCGACGATGCCGAACCCCTTCATCAGCATGAAGTATTCGAGAAACTCGGCCCAATCGCGCACGTACGGGATGTGGCCGGCGAGGGGAAAGGCGCTCACCGCCGTAAGGCGCGACGACTGGAAGGAAGTGTCCTCGCCCTGATAGAACGGCGAGGCCGCCGAGAGCGCGATGAAGTGGGGTACGTAGCGCATGAGGACGTGCGTGAGGAACACGGCGTCGTCGCCGCTCGCGCAGCCGATGTGGATGTGCTGGCCGAAAACGGTGAACTGCTTGGCGAGGTAGCCGTAGCGCTCGACCACGTGCATGAAGCGCTCGTTCGGATAGATGCGGCGGTCGGCCCAGTCGTGGAACGGGTGCGAGCCGCCGCCGGCGATGCGCACGTTGAGCACCCCTGCCTCTTGCCGGACCGCCTTGCGCACGGTTTCGAGCTCCTCCAGGAGCGCCGGGCAGGCGGCGTGGACCGAGCTGTTCAGCTCGATCATGCTCTCGGTGATCTCGGGCTTCACCGCGCCGGGAAGCTTCTTCTTCGAGAGGCGCCGCAGCAGCTCGCCGGCATCGCGCGAAAGGTCGAGATCGTGCGCCCGCACGAGCTGCAGCTCGAGCTCGACGCCGACGGTCAGCGGCGACGAGGGCGCGAACGCAGCCTCATCCATCGGGATGCGCCTCGCCCGCCCGTCGCAGCGCGAACTGCGTGGCGAGCGGACCGATGAGCTCGAGGATCACCACCGCGGACAGTACCACCGCCGCGAGCTCTCCGCCGAAGATGGGATAGAGCGAAATGGTGTCGCGAACCATCACCACCGCGGTGCCCGAGAGCGGGAGCAGCGCGAAGGCGAGTAGCGCGGCGTCGCGCGGACGGATTCCGGAGGGCGGCCCGAAGGCGGCGAGCGCAATGCCCTTGCCCAGGAAGCGCAGCAGGATGAACGCCGCCACCGGCGCCGCGGCCGCGGCGGTGAACGCCGAGAACTCGAGGCTCGCGCCGACCAGCACGAACAGGATCACGAAGAAAAGCTGCGAGCCATGGCCGAAGTGCACCGGCAGCACGGCGTAGCCGCGGTCGAGGTTGCGCGCCAGCACGCCAAAGGTGAGCAGCGTAAGGCTCACCGAAAGCTTCAGCGCGTGCGCCACACCGACTGTCACCACCACCATCGCGACCATGAGGATGAACTGGCGCTCCTCGCTCTTGCCCAGCCAGGCCGCCAGGCGCAGCATCAGGATACAGGCTAGCCAGCCCGCTATGAGCGACCCCCAAAGCAGGTACAGCGGATGGAACACCGCCTGCTGCCAGCTCGCCTGGTGCACCAGATGCAGGAACGGCAGAAGGAGCGTGAGCAGCACGTAAGCGAACGCGCTGTTCACCGCGGTGAACAGGAGCAGGCGCTCGGTGATGTGTCCCTGCGCGCGCACGTCGTGGACCACCAGCATCACCGTCGCGGGCGAGGTGGCGGTGCCGATCGCCGCCGCCATGGCCGCAAGCACCGGCCGGAAATCGAACAGCACGAGCACGGCGAAGATGCCGAAGAACGAGAACAGCGCCTCGCCGATCGCCGCGACGAACAGCCACCGGTTCGCGCGCAGCCACTTGAAGTCGAGGCGGAAGCCGAGCTCGAACACGATCAGGCCGATCGACAGGTCGATGAGCGGCCGCAGATCGAACAGCATGTTGTCGCTGATGAAGCCCAGCGCCTGCGGCCCGAGGGCGGCGCCGGCGAGCACGTATCCGGTGATGCGCGGCAGCGCGGCGTAGCGGCGCAGCGCCTCGCCGGCGGCGAGGCCCACGATAACCAGGGCGCCGAAGAGCGCGGCCTGCGAGAAGGCAAGCGGCAGGCTCGGAAGGTACTCGGTCGCCATCAGCCGCCGCGCGCCGCCTCGAGGAATTCCTCGAGGAGCGGCGCGCTGTCGAGGGTCGCCTTGTCCCCCGGGTGATGGAACTCCGGGTGCCACTGCACCGCGAACACGTAGCCTTTGCCGTTGGCGCGGATCGCCTCGACCACGCCGTCGGGCTCGGACCAGGCCTCCACGCGCAGGCCGCGGCCGAGCGCCTTGATCGACTGGTGATGGATCGACGTGACGACCGGCTGCTGCACGCCGCGGTACATTCGCGAAAGCCCCGAACCGGGCTCGAAGCGGATCGCGTGGCGGTGCTTCTCGTAGGCGTCGGTCACGTGCACCTGCGACTCGGGAAGCTGCGTGCGGACGTCCTGGTACAAGGTGCCGCCGAACGCGACGTTGATGAGCTGCGCGCCGCGGCAGATGCCGAGCACCGGCCTGCCCGCCTCGATGAACTCGTGCACCAGCTCCATCTCGTAGACGTCGCGCAGCCGGTCGCCGGCCCACTGCGGCTCGAGCGGCGCCTCGCCGTAGGACGAAGGGCTCACGTCGGCGCCGCCCTGCAGCACGAGGCCGTCGAGCACGCGCGCGTAGTCGGCGAGGCGCACCTCGCTGCGGTGGATCAGGCCGTCCTTGTCGACTGTCGGCACCATGAACACGAGCACATCGCGCGACATCACCCAGTGCGCAACCGACTGCTCCAGGTACTGCAGCGTCTTCGACTGGATTCCCTTGGCGTCGGGCTGCGGGTGAAACAGGCGCGCCGACACGCCGATCTTCAGCGCGTCGGGCTCGAGCTTGCGGGAGAGAAACTCGCGCGCCGAGCGCGCCACGCGCCTGAGCGGGGTCACGGGCGCGAGTCTAGCGTCTTGACGGACAGCCTACTACCCCAATACTTCAGGCCTTGAGCGCGCCCAGCACCTCGTCCAGCATCTTCTTGGCGTCGCCGAACAGCATGCGGTTGTTGTCCTTGTAGAAGAGCGGATTGTCGACGCCGGCATAGCCCGAGGCCATGCTGCGCTTCATGACGATCGAGTTCCTGGCCTTCCACACCTCGAGCACCGGCATGCCGGCGATCGGGCTCGCCGGGTCCTCCTGCGCCGCGGGGTTCACGATGTCGTTGGCGCCGATCACCATGGCGACGTCGGTGTCGGGGAAGTCCTGGTTGATCTCGTCCATCTCCATCACGATGTCGTAGGGGACCTTCGCCTCCGCCAGCAGCACGTTCATGTGGCCGGGCATGCGGCCGGCCACCGGATGGATGCCGAAGCGGACGTTGACGCCTTTTTCGCGCAGCCGCTTGGTGATCTCGTAGACGGAGTGCTGCGCCTGCGCCACCGCCATGCCGTAGCCTGGAACGATGATGACGTTCTTCGCGCTGCGCAGGAGCTCAGCCGATTCATTTGCAGAAATGGGTTGGACTTCTCCGCTGGGCTGCGCTCCTGGCGCCACAGGCGCGCCGCCGGCGGTGCCGAAGCCGCCGGCGATGACGCTGACGAAGTTGCGGTTCATCGCGCGGCACATGATGTACGAGAGGATCGCGCCGCTCGAGCCGACCAGCGCGCCGGTGACGATGAGGAGATCGTTGCCCAGCATGAAGCCGGTCGCAGCCGCCGCCCACCCCGAGTAGCTGTTCAGCATCGACACCACCACCGGCATGTCGGCCCCGCCGATCGCCATCACCATGTGCACGCCGAAGAGAAGCGCGATCACCGTCATGATCGCGACCGGCTTCAGGCCCTCCTCGATCGAGTGCGCGTTGATGAGCCAGGCGCCGCACCAGATGACGCCGAGCAGGCCGGCGAGGTTGATCCAGTGGCGCGCCGGAATGAGCAGCGGCTTTCCGCTGATCCTGGCCGAGAGCTTGCCGAAGGCGATGAGCGAGCCGGAGAAGGTCACCGCGCCGATGAGCACGCCAACGTAGATCTCGAGCTCGTGGACGGTCTTCTCGGCGCCCTCCAATCCCGCGCTCGCCGCCGGATCGATGTAGTTCGCGAACCCGACCAGGACCGCGACGAGCCCGACCAGGCTGTGCATCAACGCGACCAGCTCGGGCATCTGCGTCATCTTCACGACGCGCGCGGCGTAAAGCCCGATCACGGCGCCGACCAGCATCGCGCCGATGATCCACGGGTATGCGGCCTTGGTGACGTGCGGCCCGAGCACGGTCGCGAGCACGGCGATCGCCATGCCGATCATGCCGTAGAGGTTGCCGCGGCGGGAGGTCTCGGGATTGGAGAGGCCGCCCAGGCTGAGGACGAAGAGGATCGTCGCCGCGAGGTACGACACCGTCAGGAGCGTCGGGGACATGGCGCTGCCTACTTGCGGAACATCTGCAGCATGCGCTGCGTGACGGCGAAGCCGCCGAACATGTTGATCGCGACCAGCGCGATGCTGACGACCCCAAGCCCGAGAATCCAGGCGGTCGGCCGCTCGGCCCCGCCCGGCGCCGCCTCCAACGGAGCGACCTGCACCAGGGCTGCGATGGCGATGATGCTGCTGATCGCGTTGGTCACGCTCATGAGCGGCGTGTGCAGGGCCGGCGTCACGTTCCAGATCACCATGTAGCCGACAAAGCAGGCGAGCACGAACACGGTGAAGTGGGTGAGGAAGGCCGGCGGCGCGTACGCGCCGATGAACCAGAACAGGGCCGCGGCCACGAGGAATACGATGGCCGTGCGCCGGGCCGAGGGGGGCGCGCCCGCCGTCCCGTGGGCCCCCGCCTTCGCGGCGGCGGGCACGACTTTCGCCGCGCCCGGCTTCGCTGGCGGCGCTGCCGAGAGTTTCGGCGGGGGCGGCGGCCAGGTGATCTTGCCGTCCTTGATCACGGTCGTGCCGCGGATCACCTCGTCGTCCATGTTGACGTTGAAGTTGCCGTCCTTCGCCTTACACAGCTCCTCGCTCAGGCGCAGGAGGTTGGTGGCGTAGAGCGTGCTCGACTGCTTGGCGAGGCGGCTGGGAAGATCGCTGTAGCCGATGATCGTGACGCCGTGCCTCACCACGGCCTGCCCGGGCTCGGTGAGCTCGCAG